>JBEKFJ010000069.1:0-12127 GCA_050013355.1 Oryzomonas sp. | reverse complement strand
CTCCCCGGAAAGGATAGCGGTCACGTCCTGGGCAAAGACGATCTCTTCATCGGTTGGGATGACGAATACTTTGACCGGCGATGCGTCAGCGGTAATGAGCGCCTCTTTCCGCTCCGAGCCGACGGCGCGGTTTCTTTCCCGGTCGGGAAGAATGCCGAAGCATTCCAGCCCCCCCAGGGTCAACTCACGGGCAAACCACTCCCACTCGCCCGCACCGGTGGTGAAGACCACGGCATCCAGCGGCCCCACGGCAGCCAGGTAGGCGCCGATATACTTCTTGAGGCGGTAAGCCTCCATCTCCAGTGCCAAGCGGCACCTGGCATGCCCGGTAAAGGCGGCCTCCAGGAACTGCCGACGCTCCGCATGCCATCCGGTTATGCCCAGGATCCCGCTTTTCTGGTTGAGGATGCTCTCCATCTCCCGCGCCGAGAGGTTCAGTTGCTGCATGATGAAGGAGGTGATACCGGCATCGAAATCTCCGCTGCGCGTCTCCATGATTGCCCCCTCCAGGGGAGTCAGTCCCATGCTGGTGTCGATGGAGACCCCGTTTCGGATGGCGCACAGGGATACTCCCTTGTCGATATGGATGGTGACCAGGTTGCAGTCTGCGGCCGTCTTGCCGAGCAGCGTGGCGGCCCGCCGGGACAGGTAGATGTGTGACGGCCCGTGGAACCCATAACGGCGCACGCCGAACCTCATGTACCATTCGTACGGCAGGGGATAGATGTAGGCAAAGTCAGGCATGGTGACGTGGAAGGCGGTGTCGAATATGGCCATGTGGGGGATATCGGGCAGGAGCCCCGCGGCCGCCTCGATCCCCGCGATATTGGCGGCGTTGTGCAGCGGCGCCAGTTGCTGCAGCTTCCGAATGGCGTCGAGCACCTCGTCGTCGATCACCACGGAGTGGCGAAACCTCTCCCCGCCGTGGGCCACCCGGTGGCCGACAGCCCCGATCCGCCCTGCCTCGTAGTTGACCCCGTGCCGCGGGTCGTTCAGGGTATCGAGGATCAGTGCAACGGCCCCCTGGTGATCGACAAACTTCACATCCTGCGTCTCCTCTTCCCGGCCCTGCGCCTTCAGGCTGATCGATGTTCCGCCCAGGCCGACCCGCTTGACCAGTCCCGCCGCAAGCAGCGACTCCCCGCCCAACGAGAAGAGATGGAATTTTATGGAATGGCTCCAACAACTCAGGGTCAGAATATTCATGCACTCTCCGCTTGCGCCGCCGGTACCGGAGTTTTCGGCCACCCATGCCGCCCCACTACCGGGTCATGCGCCCATCTTACTCTTTTACCGTCGCCTGCTCAAGAAAAGATGCCCGCGAATCCTCTTTCCACTCATCCCGGTTCCCTCTCACGTTGGTTTTAGACCGATAGAGGTTTGTTCCGCGTTTCACGAGGGTCGCCCCCGTTGCATTATCGTTTTTTCTGCTCTTTTTTCGCCTGGGGCAGCGCCTCTTCCCGCGCCAGGATCAGCCTGGGCGGAATCTCCTGGGCGCCGAGGAGATTCACCAGTTGCTCCATGCCGTCCTCGATGAGCAGAAGCCGGTGCGTCGGCAATGTTTCCAGCCCCTTGACCAGATGCCCCTGGACAACCTCCGGGGCCCGATTGACCAAGTCCTTTCCGGCCGGGGTGAGATCTATGGTCACCACCCGGCGGTCCTCCCGTGAACGGGTTCGCGCGGCCAGCCCCTTTCTTTCCAAGCGGTCAAGGATGCCGACAACCGTCGCCGGCTGAACGAACATGAGCCGCGCCAGGTCCGACACCTTGACGGGCGCATTCTCCGCGATCATCTTGATCGCCCAGAGCTGGGGGCCGGTCAGGCCGGTCTCCTGCTTGGCCTTCTTGGAATAGTCGTTGAATACCTGGAACACCCTGCGGATATTATTGATGATCTCTGCAACCGTCGCAGTTTTGGTCATACTTCCTCACTCTCCGCCACGCAAAACAATTAATGCTAGAATTATTTGAGTAGAAATTATTCTAGCATAAACTAAATTATGCAACAATTGCAATCTGACCGACACACAATTTGAGTAAACAGACCTTCACCCCAGTCCCCGGCAACAACCTCTCCAACACTGTTTCGACCTCCGCCGCAACTCTCGTCTTGTAAAAACCGACAGGCTTGCTATAAGTAATGATCTACGTCAATCTCTGGAGGAAACTATGGAAAATAGCGGCAGGAGAACATTCCTCGGGCTTTGCCTGGGCGGGCTGGTTGCTGCCGTTGCCGCCGTGACTGCCTGGCCGGTGTACCGCTACCTGGCGCCCCGTTCCACCGCGGGAACAGCCGCCAGGGTCGAGATCCCGGAGAAGGACGTCCCGGAAGGCGAGGCAAAATTCTTCGAGCTCGGCGGGGCATCGGCGGTTCTGGTGCGAAAACCGGGCGGCGGCCTGATCGCCCTTTCGGCCGTCTGCACCCACCTGGGGTGCATTGTGCAGTGGGAAAAAGACAAGCAGGATTTTCTCTGCCCGTGCCATGGGGGCCATTATACCGCCGAGGGGGGCGTCGTCTCCGGCCCTCCGCCGAAACCGCTTGCCAAACTTCCCTTTACCGTGGCCAACGGGATCATCACCATTGGCTGAAAAACCAGGAGGCAGCATGGCTCTGCTCAAACGACTAGTGGACTGGATAGACGTACGCATCGGCACCCGGGAGATAGTGGCACATGAATTGACCGGCTATCTCCTCCCCCGCAACATCAACATCTGGTACTCCATGGGGAGCATTCTTCTCTTCATCTTCGCCATGCAGGTGGCGACCGGCATCCTGCTGTTGATCTACTATGTGCCGGATGCGGACAAGGCCTTCAAGAGCGTGACCTACATCATGAACCAGGTCCCCTTCGGCTGGCTGATCCGCCTGTGCCATGCGGTCGGCTCCAACTTGATGGTGCTGGTGCTCCTGTTCCACATGGTGTCCGTGCTCTTCATGAAGAGCTACAAGAGCCCGCGGGAGCTGAACTGGCTGACCGGTTTCATCCTCTTCACCATGGTCCAGGGCATATCCCTCACCGGCTACCTGCTCCCCTGGAGCCAGCTCTCCTTCTGGGCCACTACCGTTGCTACCAACAGCGTCGGCGCCATCCCGAAGGTTGGGCCTTATCTGGTGGAGTTCCTGCGGGGCGGCAAGCTGGTCGGCCCCCCGACCCTGGGACGCTTCTTTGCCCTGCACGTAGCGCTTATCCCGGCCGGGATCGCAGCCCTGATCGTCGCCCACCTGTTTTTCCTGCAACGCACCGGCGTCTCCACGCCCCCCTTCGGGCAAAAGGAGACCGCCAACCAGTGGAAGGGAGACGGCTATCGCTACGAAAGCCATGCCGGGGGCATCCCGTTCTTTCCCGTGTATGCACTCGAAGACCTGAGGTCCATCTTCATCTACCTGGCCTGTTTCCTGGCAATAGTGTTCTTCTTTCCCCACCTGCTCTTCACCAAGGATGCCTTTATCCCGGCCAACCCGCTCCTGACACCCGCCCACATCAAGCCCGAGTGGTACTTCCTGGCCAACTACCAAACCCTGAAGATCTTCCCCAGCGAGTTCCTCGGCATGGCGGTGCAGGGGGTCGCCATGACGTTCCTGGCCCTGCTCCCCTTCATCGACCGCGGCCCGGAGCGCCATCCACTGAAGCGGCCGCTGTTCATGGTCTGCGCCCTGGGGGGCGTCATGCTCTGGATCGGGCTCGGCGTCTGGGGACACTACTCATGAGATACCGGGAGACCGTCGTGAATCTGGCGGGTAGACTGTTCGCCCTGGCGTTGCTTCTGATTGTAGCACTGCTGCCGCTGCCGGCCGCTGCAGCGGAGTCGCAGGAGATCGTCTGCATCCAGTGCCACGGCACCATGCCGGGTAGGATCGGGGAACCGGTCAAGCTCTGGAAGGGGAGCATCCACGCGGAGAACGGCATCGCCTGCAATGCGTGCCACGGTGGCGACCCCAAGGATGCGGCCAACGCCATGAGCCCGGCCCGCGGCTTCCTCGGCGCCCCCAAGGAGCCGGCCATCCCGGCCTTCTGCGGCCGCTGCCACGTGGGGGTGATGAAGGACTACCTGGCCAGCGCCCACGGCAAAGCCCTGGGCAAGGGGGGGCCGACCTGCGTCACCTGCCACTCCAACCATCTGGTGGTCAAGGCATCACTGGAGCTGATCAACGAGAAGAGTTGCAGCCGCTGCCACAGCTTCGAGCGGGCCAGGCTGATCCGGGCAGCCATGCAGGAAACCGAAGGGATGATCGTTGCCATCGACACAAGGATCGCGGTCTACAAGGGGGATGGGACCGATACGGAAAGCCTGGAGAAGGGCTTGTTTGCCGTGCGAAACCGCTTCCACACCCTGTTCCACAACGTGGACGCGGGGATGGTCAAAAAGGAGTCGGCCGGCATCCAGGCGGACCTGAAAAAGATCCAGAACCAGCTCACGGCCCTTGACGCATCACGCCAGAAACGGAAGCTTGCCGGTGCAGGCGGCATCTCGGCCATGCTGCTCCTGGCCCTGGTCGCCCATTTGCTCAGGAAGACGTATGATTAATTGATTGGGAGGAACCGGGCGTTAGGACATAATATGTCAGTTTAGTTTTCGGTTTCTGCGGG
Organism: Oryzomonas sp.; assembly: GCA_050013355.1. GTDB lineage: Bacteria > Desulfobacterota > Desulfuromonadia > Geobacterales > Pseudopelobacteraceae > Oryzomonas. The sequence goes on along the minus strand of JBEKFJ010000069.1, from coordinate 7,538 downwards.
AGTTTTGGAAGGGAGTTGGCAAGGGCGAGGCGCATGGCGGCCTCGCCCTTATGCATTTATTTCCACTATGCCCGGGGTATGACGTTGGTCCTCACCCATGAGACGATATCCTCCGTGGAGGTGCCGGGGGTGAATACCTCGGAGATGCCCGCCGCCTTCAGGGCGGGGATATCGTCCTCGGGGATGACGCCGCCGCTGAAGACCTTGATATCGTCGGCGCTCTTATCCCTGAAGAGCTGGCAGACACGGGGCAGGAGGGTGTTGTGGGCGCCGGACAGGATCGAAAGGCCGACGCAATCCACGTCCTCCTGGATGGCGGCCGAGACGATCTGCTCCGGCGTCTGGTGCAGGCCGGTATAGATGACCTCGAAACCTGCGTCACGGAAGGCGCGGGCGATGATCTTCGCCCCCCGGTCATGGCCATCCAACCCCGGTTTTCCCACAAGTACCCGTAATGTTCTTGAAGCCATGTTCATTCCTCCTTCTGTATGGGTAAAACTTTGAAACCTGGAAACGGTTTTTGCACGTCAAACAAACACCTGATTGACACTATCTCCCGCCAGAGCGACAGACTATTTCCCTCTCCCTGAGGGAGAGGGCTAGGGTGAGGGGGAAAAGTTGATTGGCTGTTTCCCCTCATCCGGCCTTCGGCCACCTTCTCCCTCAGGGAGAAGGGCTCAACGGGCGAATTGTTCTAAACAGGAAATTCGTTATCACATCTCTATGCCGGTGCGGGCCGGCACTCCGGCCTTGTAGTAATGCTTGACCTCGCGCATCTCGGTCACCAGGTCGGCGGCCTCGATCACCTTTTCGTGGGCGTTGCGGCCGGTCAGGACCAGTTCCGTTGTTTCGGGCTTGAGGCTGATGAGTTCCAGTACCTGCTCCACATCCACCAGGCCGAACCCTACGGCGCCGTTGATCTCGTCCAGAACGACCAGATCGTACTCGCCCGAGGTGAGGATCGCCTTGGCCCGCTCCAGCGCCTCCTGGGCTGCCTGACGGTCCTCGCTGATGTCACTGGTGTTGACCCAGCCGGGCCTGCCGGTCTGCACGATGGTGAACAACGGGGCCAGCTTGTCGGCGATCAGGTGCTCACCGTAGGGGCCGCCCCCCTTGATGAACTGGAAGACGCACACCCTGAGGCCCCTGCCGACGGCCCGCAGGGCCAGGCCGAGAGCCGCGGTGGTCTTACCCTTGCCGTTGCCGGTGTACACCTGTATGCATCCCCGCTCCAACGTCATGGGCACATCCCGGTTCGAATCCCGCAAAGCCTTTCCGCTACAGGGCTAATCGCGATTACAGCAGAATAAAACAACAGTGTTTGAATATAGCAACTCAACCGGGCGCGGTCAAGCAAAGGATTAGTGCAGCAATGCATTGCAGAGAGAACCCTTGCCGGTATATTATGCGGCGCAAATCCCACAAGTATCCTGTGCGGTCAGTTCGCCGGGATACTAAGGAGGCTAGCAATAATAAGTTGAACAAAATTGCGCTCAGATTTTGGTCAGATTTGGCTGGAGCGATTGAACAAAACCGCAGGCGTAGCAGGGCTACGTCGAGGATTTTGTGATTGAGCTGCGGTCAAAGATGGCCGGAAGATGAGATGCAAGATGTTCATGTTATTGTTGCTAACCTCCTAAGGAGCAGCCCCATGAACCTCCCCGCCATCATCCGCCGTTCGGCCAAGACCAGACATGAAGTCAGTGCGCAAAACGCCGAGTGGCTCCAGCAGCATATGAGCCCCTATTTCTTCCAGGCCATGGCCGACGAGGAGGATGCACTGGTACTGCTGGCCCGTGAGATGGGGCGGCTGCGCACCAACCGGAGCCTGATCCTGACGGACCGGGAAAAGCGCCTGGTGATGGCCTGCGTCAACCAGCCCGGCTCGCTTTACGAAACCCTGCTCCGCATAGGCGAACAGGAGATCTCCTATGCCATGTTCTCCCATTCCAATGCGCCCATGCCGGGCATGGAGCATGAGCTGGAGGTGCAGCGCTTCGAATTCCACCGCCGCCGGCACCACGAGATAGACCTGAGCCAGCGGGTGGTGATCCCGCCGTCCTTGAGACGCAGGATCCGAGCCGAGTTGAACTGCTCCTTTCCCGATTTCGACCCGAAAAAGTTCGACAACCTGCTGAAGATCCTCTGGCTCAACGACGAGAACCTTATCCGCATTGCGCCGCCGTCTCGGCTTGCCTGGCTGATCTGGCTCTTTGAGCGGGGCAACGCCTCGGGCGGCCTGTTCCTGGACATCAGCGAGGTCGTGCGCGAAGAGCGTCTGGAAACCCGGGTCCTGTTCGCCGTCGGCAACCCCCCCCAGGAGGAATTCCTGCTCCAGGTGCTGGAGGTCTTCAACCGCCTGGACGTGGGCATCCGCAGGGCGTACTGCCAGACCATCTCCAACGGCATCCATCCCTACTTCCTGGGGGCCTTCTACGTCATCGACCGCCAGGGCAACATCCTGTTGCCGAAGAGCGAACTGGCGGCGCGCCTGACGCGGGAGCTGTGCACCACCCAGATCATCGCCACTTCCTCGCCGGCCTACCGCGACTATGTCATCGAGGGTCAGATGTCGGGCGAGGATGCCTCCCTGGTCAACGCCTTCATCGCCTTCTGCCATACCAGCCTGGCCCACAGCCAGCCGGACCGTTTCGGCCTGGATGACGTGCAGAAGGCGTTCTACGACCATCCCGAGATGGCCCAGCGGTTCATCAGCCTGTTCAGGGCGTGCTTCGATCCCGACCTGACCGACCGGGATGCCGTCTACAACAACCTGTTGGTCGAAACGCGGGGGGCTGTCGAGGAGTACAACACCGGCCACCGCTGGCTGGACGAGATACGGCGGGCCGTCTACCACTGCTGCCTGCTGCTGGTCACCTACACCCTCAAGACCAACTTCTTCGTGGTGGCGAAGCAGGCGTTGGCCTTCCGTCTCGATCCCGCCTACCTGCGCGAGATGGGGCACGAGTTCACCGCCGACCTGCCCGAGACACTCCCCTTCCGGGTGACGTTCTTTTTCAGCCGTTTCGGCGCCGGCTACCACGTGGGGTTCTCGGATATCGCCCGCGGGGGATGGCGCACGGTCATCGCCCGTAGCGCCGACGACTACATCACCGCCGCCAACACGCTCTTCCGCGAGGTGTATGTCCTAGCCAACACGCAGCACTTCAAGAACAAGGACATCTACGAGGGGGGGTCCAAGATGACGTTGGTGCTGGACGCCTCCGACCTGGAACAGGCCGGCGGCGAGGCGGAGAACAGCCGGCTGTACAAGCTGCAATACGGCATCGCCAACGCCTTTCTGGACATCTTCGTGACCGACCACGGCCGGGCCAGTGACCCGCGGGTGGTGGACTACTACGGCGACGACGAGCCGATCGAGATCGGCCCGGACGAGAATATGCACGACGACATGATCGAGGCTATTGCCAGTCTGTCCAAGAAGCGGGGTTACCTGCTCGGCATCGGCATCATGTCCAGCAAGCGGGTCGGCATCAACCACAAGGAATACGGGGTCACCTCTACCGGCGTGGTCAAATTCGCCGAGATCACCATGGCCGAAGCGGCCGGCATCGACATCCATAACGACCCCTTTTCCCTCAAGATGACCGGCGGGCCCAACGGGGACGTGGCCGGAAACGCCCTGCGCATCATGCTGGAACGCTGCCCGCTCATGCAGGTGCGCCTGATCCTGGACGGCACCGCCGCCCTCTACGATCCCTCCGGCACCAACCGTGCGGAACTGCGGCGCATCGTGCTGGCCCACGACCTGGACGCCTTCAGTCCCGATGCCCTGGGAGAGGGGGGCTTCATCATCTACCGCACAGGCAGGCGGGTGGAGGGGCTCAAGGAGACCCACCGCAAGGTGCTCAGGACAGCGAACGGTCTCGTGGAGGAATGGCTGGATGTGGACGATTTCTACCGTGAGTACAACGACCTTGTCTTTACGGTAAAAACGGATCTGTTCATCCCTGCCGGCGGACGCCCCGAGACCATCGACGGCCTGAACTGGCGTTCGTTTCTCGACGACCGGGGGGCGCCTTCGGCCCAGGTGATCGTGGAGGGCGCCAACTCGTTCATTACCCCCGAGGCCAGGACCCACCTGCAGAAGAACGGCGTGGTGATCATGCGCGACGCTGCGGCCAACAAGTGCGGCGTCATCTCCTCCTCCTACGAGATCATCGGCAACCTGCTCCTCTCCGAGCAGGAATTCCTGGAACACAAGGAGGAGTATGTCAAGGATGTGCTGGCCATCCTGGAAAAACGGACCGAGGACGAGGCGCGCCTGATCCTGCGACGCCGGCGCGAATCCGGCGGCAGCCTGCTGTACACCGAGATCTCCGATACCATCAGCCTGAACATCAACAGCTTCTACACCCGGTTGTTCGATTTCTTCTCCGCCCGGCCGGAACTCTGCCTGCAACGCCCTTTCCGGCAGGCGATCCTCAACCATCTGCCGCTGCTCCTGCGGGAGACGCCGGCCTTTCGGAAGCGCATCAGGAATCTGCCCCGCAAATACCTGTGCGCCATCCTCGCCGCCGAGATCGGCTCGTCCCTGGTCTACACCGGAAACCGGGACGCGGATTTCGAGGAGATGGTGAGGAGGCACCTGGCGCGGACGCTGAAAAAGGGTCTTTGAAAAACGCCCCGGTGAAGCCCGGAAGCCGGGCCAGCGGTGCGGCGCGCCGTACGGAGGATTTTTTAGGCGCCCGAAAAATTTTGCTTTATGTTGCAGTGCCTGCTGTGCTAGATATTGAGTCGATCCATTGACATCTTCCCCATCATCATGCTACGCGATAAAGGAGCCTGCCATGTCCACCAACAACGATAACGCCGCAGCAGCAGTCATCGCCTTTACTTCCGGCGCCGTCATCGGCGCTGTTGCCGCGCTTCTTCTGACCCCGAAGCCGGGCCGCGAGGTGCGGGAGAAACTGACCGACCTGGGCGAAAGCGCTGCAGAGAATATGAAACGCCTCGCACGGGAAGCCAAGTTCAAGGTGGCGCCCAAGACAAAGAACGGCGACTACCAGTACGATGGCGGCGACGCCTGGATCTAGGCAATCCCTTTGGAACTCAAGTACGGCTCAACCTCATTCCCGCTCGCACTCCCGCCGGAGCGTCTGGCCGACATCATTGAACCTGCCATAGACTTGCCGGCGGAATCCTCCAAAGAGATCATCGATGCGGCCCTCGACGGCTGTGAACCCATTCTGTCGGGATTTGCGCCGGAAGACCGGGTCGTCGTCATCACCTCCGACATTACCCGCTACACGGGCAGCGAGATCTACCTCCCCCTCCTGGTGGAGAGGCTCAACCGCCATGGTATACCGGACCGCAACATCGAGATCCTGATCGCCCTCGGCATCCACCGCAAGCAGACGCCCCATGAGCATGAAAAGATCCTTGGGCCGCTCCATGGACGCATCAAGGTCACTGACCATGATTGCGACGATCCCGCCGGGCTGGCCACCGTGGGAAGGACCTCCGCCAACATTGAGGTCAGCATCAACCGCCGGGCAGTGGAGGCCGACCGTCTCATCCTGACCGGGGTGATCGGGTTCCATTATTTCGCCGGCTTCGGCGGCGGCCGCAAGGCTCTGCTGCCGGGCATCGCCAGCCGGCAAGCCTGCATGGCAAGCCACTTCAGCGTGCTCAATCCCCGGCCGGGCAGCGGCAAGAATCCACTGGCCACCACCGGAAACCTGGAGGGGAACCCGGTACATCAGGCCATGGCCGAGGCCTGCGCCATGGTTGGACCGGACCTGATCCTGAACACGGTCCTCTCCCTGGAAAAGCGCGTTATCGCAGCATTTGCCGGACCGTGGCGCGAGGCCCACGAACGCGGTTGCCGCTACTGCCGGGAGCTCTTTTCCTATCCCATCGCCGATAAGGCCGACCTAGTCGTGGTTTCCTGCGGCGGTTTTCCCAAGGATATCAACCTCATCCAGGCGCACAAGTCGATGGAGTATGCCTCCCGGGCGCTCAGGGAGGGAGGAGTGATGATCCTTTTGGCCGAGTGTCGGGACGGCTTCGGTCATACCACGTTCTTCGACTGGTTCCGCTATCGTTCCCTGGACCTGTTCGAGGCCGCACTGCGGGAGCGGTACGAAATCAACGGTCAGACCGCCTATTCCCTGCTGCAGAAGGCGCAGCGCTTCACGATCGTCCTGGTGTCCCGGTTTCCCGATCATCAAGTGGAAGAGATGGGCATGATACCGGCCCGGTCGTTGGAAGAGGCGTTGGGGAAGGCAAAGGAGCGACTGCCGCCGGCATGGCGGGCGCTGGTCATGCCCGAAGGTGGGAGCGTGCTGCCTGAGCTTCGTGTCCCATGCGGTTAGTTCATACTCGTAATTCCGGCTCTTTTGGCCGCTGCCGTCGTTGCGGCTCCTTGATGTAGACCCTGCTACACCTGCGTCGCCGCGCCTTGGCAACAGCCAAAATAGCTCGGAATTACTTCCCACGACTAACCACACGGAACACGAGGCCTTGAATCCGTCAGCCATTCAACACAAAGAGGGCGCACCGCGCGAACGCAGTACGCCCTCTTTGTCTTAATAGAAGGTTGCCGTTATTTTTTTATGACGCAGTCGATGACCGCATCGATCCTGCGATTCTTCTGTCTCCCCTCAGCGGTGGTGTTATACGCGATGCGGCGCGTGTAACCGTACCCCTTGGCAGAGAGGCGGGAGCGGTCGATCCCGAAGTTGACCACCAGGTAGTTCACCACATTTTCGGCACGCTCACGGGAAAGCTTCATATTGTACTCATAGCCGCCGACGTCGTCCGTATGTCCCTCGATGACGGCGGTCGTCGTCGTGTACTTCTTCATGTAGTCGCCGACCTTGGCGATCTCATCCCGGTACGAGGGCTTGATGTCGGCCTTGCCGGTGTCGAACTCCATCTCGAGCGACATGCAGAGCCGCTCGGGGGGCTGGACCTCCTTGACGTCGAAGGCACAGTCGATGATGGCCTCCATGCGGCGGTTCTTCTGTTTCCCCTCATCGGTGGCATTATCGGCTACCGGGCGGGTTGAACCATATCCCTTGGCCGAGAGGCGGGACCTTTCGATGCCGAATTTTTCAACCAGGTAGTTCACAACGCTCTCCGCGCGTCTCTGGGACAGGTCCATGTTGTGCTCCGGGGTGCCGACGTTGTCGGTATGCCCTTCGATCACAGCTGTGGTGGCCGGATACTTTTTCAGGAAGTCGCCGGCTTTGGCCACCTCGTCGTTGTATTCCGGCCGGATGTCGGCTTTGTTGATGTCGAACTCGATATTGAGCGTGATGCAGTATTTGTAATGGCCAGGGGTCGGCTCAGCAGCCGGGATCTCTTCGAGCGGGGCTTCAGGGGCCGGCGCCGGTGCGACCTCTGGCGCCGGTGCGACCTCTGGCGCCGGAGCCGGCGCTGCCGGGACCTCAACCGCCTTTACGGCCTGTACCGTACCGCCGAAGGGTATGTAGGCGCCGATGGAGTACTCGTAGTTATTGAAGGTCGTGTCATTGATGCCGCCGGATTTGTAGAGTATATGGCGCACATCG
>JBEKFJ010000068.1:0-12239 GCA_050013355.1 Oryzomonas sp. | reverse complement strand
GGATGCGCTGCCGCGGCTGCGAAGGCTTTTGGGGCGCTACACGTTTACCACCTTGCGGGAACAGGTTGATTCATGGCAGTCTGCATCCTGATCCCGGCTTTCAACGCCGAAAAGACCCTGGCTGCGGTCCTGGATGACTGTTCCGGCCTGGGGTATCGGCTGGTGGTGGTGGATGACGGGTCGCGGGATGCCACGGCAGACATCGTTGCCGGCCATGGGGCGATCCTGCTGCGGCATGAACGCAACCTGGGCAAGGGGAGGGCACTCAGGACCGGTTTTGCCTGGGCTCTGGACCATGATTTCGATACGGTTGTAACCCTTGATGCAGACGGCCAGCATGATGTATCCTCGGTTCCTCGGGTGGTCGCTGCAGCCCGGGAGGGCGGATTCGGCATCCTGATCGCCTCCCGTTATCGCCAGTTCCAGGAGATGGGCGGTTTGCGCAAGGTCTGGAACCGTTTCGGCGTCTGGTGCATGAGGAAGCGGACCGGGTTTGAAATCAGCGACAGCCAGTCCGGGTTCCGTTGCTATTCCGGCCGCCTGCTCCGCTCGGTCACGCTCGATGCCGAAGGCTATAACCTGGAGATGGAGATTCTCATGAAGGCCTGGCGCAGCGGATTTTCAATCGGTTCGCTGCCGGTGCCGGCGCGGGTTGCAGATGGCCGGGCCACAAGCCATTTTCGGCCGGTGCGGGATACCTGGAACATCTGCATGACGTTCCTGCGCTACATGTAATTAGTTTCCGTCCGGAAAGGGTTCTTTTCCGCCCATGCGGCGTCAATCTTCGGGCTTGCTTGTGCGGCGTACCGATGTACGCCTCCGTGCAATCCCTCGATTTCCTTGCCTGGACGAAAAATCCCTCCTTTCCGGATCGGAAACTGCCCATTTCCATCCGGAGTTTCCGGATGGAAACGAACTGAGAAAAACGACGCAGTACCCGGAACTGATCGGGCTCGTGGAGTGAAATGCATGATTCGGACGCTGAAAAACTACACCAGGGAAAAAGTGCTCTCGTATCTCCTGTCAATGGCGACGAATTCATCGGATGATACACTGATCAAGATGACTCATCTGATGGAGATGATCCCCAAGAAGGATTACTACAAGGACCGTATCCGCTGGATTCGCGGCCTGATCCGCGACAAACACCCCAGCATCGAGTTCCCCCGTCGCATCCTGAGCGACCTGCATCCCAACCAGCGGGACAAGTGGATCAGCAACCTGGCCATCAACCACCTGCTGAACGGCACCAACAAACGCAAGGAATGGGCCGACAGGAACGGTTTCTATCCCCCCTCCACCGTGGTGATCAGCCCGACCATGCGCTGCAACCTTTCCTGCTACGGCTGTTATGCCGGCGATTACGAGAAATCCCTGGAGCTGTCCCTGGACGAACTGGACTCGGTGCTGAACCAGCTCAAGGAGATGGGCATCTATTTTGCCGTCATCTCCGGCGGCGAGCCGTTCTACATGGAGGGGATCTTCGAGATTTTCCGTAAGCACAGCGACATGGCCTTTCTGGTCTTTACCCACGGCGGCCTGATCGACGCGCCGATGGTGGAACGGTTGACCGAGGTGGGCAACGTCATGCCGGCCTTCTCGCTTGAAGGCTACGAACAGGAAACCGACGAACGGCGCGGAGCCGGCCATTTCAAAAAGGTCATGCGGGCCATGGACCTGTTGCGCGAAGGGGGGCTATCCTTCTGCGGCTCCTTCACCCATTCCCGCAAGAACACGGATATCATCACCAACCCCCGCTTCATCGACATGCTCATCGCCAAAGGGGTCTTTGCCATGTGGTTGTTCTCCTATGTGCCGGTGGGACGCAAACCTGCCCCGGAGTTGATGCCGACCCCGGAAGAGCGCGACCTCCTGCGCCGCACGGTGATCGACTACCGGGCCACCAAGCCGATGTTGTTCGTAGATTTCTGGAACGATGGGCCGATGATCTCCGGCTGCCTGGCCGGAGGGAGAAAATACTTCCACATCAACGCCAACGGCGACATCGAACCGTGCGTCTTCTGTCACTTTGCCGTGGATAACATCCGCCGAACGTCTTTGCGCGATGCGCTGGCGTCGCCGTTGTTCCAAAGGATCCGCCAAAGACAAGGGGAACACGATAACCTTCTGCGTCCCTGCATGCTGATTGACCACCCCGATGCTGGCCGGGAATTGTTCGCCTCGGAGGGGGCCTATGCCACCCACGAGGGGGCCGACGAGATCTTTACCGGCCTGGCGGACAGCATGGATGACTATGCCCGCCGGTACAGCGAGATCGCCGATGAGGCATGGGAGGCGGAATTCAAGGACCACCCGGTCAAAACGGGAAGGGTGTCACGTACTTAGTACGAAGTAACACCAATATTTTTGAAAGTCACCTCCCACAGCGGGGAATGGGGGTGGTAGCCATCCTCAGTTATTCCAAGGTACTAGATGGCTCTCTATAGCGGGATCAACCTGTTCCTCATCGACCTGTTCACCATGCTGGTGCCGCGCCGGCTGTTTCCTCCTGCCGCTTTTGCCTGGGGGATGCTTTTCTACCTCCTGCTGGGGGAAAAGCGCCGGGGTTTCCGGGCAAACCTGCGAACCGTCACCGGTCGAGGCAATGTGGAGCAACTGGTTATTTCGGGCTATTACAAGTATGCCCGCAACTGGTGTGATGTGATGCTGATGATGCGGCTGACCGGCCCCAGGTTGCAGACCCTTATCGGCCGGCGCAGCAGCCAGGAACCGCTGGATCACGCCCTGGCCGCAGGAACCGGTGCGATCCTGGTCTCGCCCCATTTGGGCAACTGGGAGTTGGGCGGCCTCGGGCTGGCCGAACAGGGGTACAAGATCAACGTGCTCACCTTCCGGGAGCCGGACGAAAAGGTCAACGAACTGCGGGAAAAGGTGCGCGGCGAGCGCGGCATCGGCTTCATTTATGTCGATCGCGACGATACCTCGCCGCTGGCGATCATCGAGGCCGTCAATGCCCTGCGGCGCAATGAGGTCCTCTGCCTGCTGGGCGAGCGCGACGGTTCTTCCCATACCATCTCCATCGACTTTTTCGGAAGGCCGACCCCTTTTCCGGTAGGGGCCGCCCATCTTTCCCTGGCGAGCGGGGCGCCGGTCATCCCGGTCTTTGTGCCGCTTGAAGGGGGCGCCTATGCCACGTTGATGGATGGGCCCATCTATTTCAGGGGCGGTCACGGGGAGCATGGCCAGGCGATTCGCAGCGGCATGGAGCGGTTGGCCTCGGTATTTGAACGCTATATCAGGGAGTATCCGGACCAGTGGTATAATTTCTTCGATTTTTGGGGCGGGGACCAATCTGCCACGGAGACATGCAGACGTAGAGAAGGGCGCTGACAAAAAGTAATTTATTGGTGAGAGGAACTGTGCATGACTGAAGAGTTGATTCCGAAGGTAAAGCAGATGATCATCGAAAGCCTTCGCATCGAGGGTATGTCCCCCGACGAGATCGAAACCGACGCGCCCCTGTTCGGCGAAGGACTGGGGCTTGACTCCATAGATGCCCTGCAACTGGTGGTGGCCATGGAAAAGGATTTCGGTGTGGTGGTGCCCGATGCAGCCACCGGAACGAAGGTGTTTGCCTCGGTGCGCAGCATGGCGGATTACATCGTGGAACACAGAAAATGAAAGTGGTTTTCGTCTCGCCCGGCTGGGAGAAGGGGCGTCTGTGGGGGGAGTTGGCCTTCAAGTTTCCCACCCTGTCCCTGGCGTCGATTGCCGCCGTCACCCCGCCTGAATGGGACGTTGCCTTTGTTGACGATAATTTCGAGACGTTAGACTATTCCTGCGCAGCCGACCTCATCGCCCTAACTGCCATGACCCCCCAGGCGCCCCGCGCCTACGAGATAGCCGACGAATTCCGCCGCCGGGGGAAGACGGTGGTCATTGGGGGCTTCCATGCCAGCAACCTGGCGGACGAAGCGCTTTGCCACGCGGATGCCGTGGTGGTTGGGGAAGGGGAACTGGTCTGGCCGCAGCTATTGTCAGACTATCGCCGGTCGAGCCTCAAGCGCCTCTATCAGTCCGTCTCCCCGTTGGAGATGGCAGACATCCCCCGTGCCCGTCGCGAGATATTCACGGGCAAGCGTTATCTGCTCACCAATACCATCCAGACTACCCGCGGCTGTCCCTTTGACTGCGAATTCTGCTCGGTAACCGCTTTCTACGGCCGCAAATACCGCAAGCGGCCGGTGGAAAACATCCTGCAGGAGCTTGAGCAGCTCCGCAAAGCCAACTCGTTCCTCTTTTTTGTGGACGACAACATTGTCGCCGACCGGAAGTATGCCTTGGAACTGTTTGCCGGCATGAAGGGCATGGCGTTCAAGTGGCTCTCCCATTCGCCCATCGATTTTGCCGCAGACCGGGAGTTGATGAAAGCAGCAGGGGAGTCGGGCTGCGTGGGGATGTTCGTGGGGTTCGAATCCCTGAACCAGGCGTCCCTGTCGGCCATGGGCAAGGTCACCAACCGGGCCCGCTCCTATCTGGAGGACGCCCGGGCCTTTCGCGACAACGGCATCGGCATTCTGGGCTCTTTTGTCATGGGGTACGACGGCGATACCCCGGACACCTTTGAACAAACGCTGCGCTTCTGCGAAGACGCCCGCCTGGAGGCGGCCATCTTCCCCATTCTGACACCCTATCCCGGAACCGGCGTCCGCCGTCGTCTCGAAGCCGAGGGGCGCATTTTCTCCAACAACTGGCGCGACTACGACATGGAGCACGTCACCTTCCGGCCGCTCGGCATGAGCGTCGAACAGCTCCAGCAGGGGTATGAGCAGCTCTGCCGCTCGTTCTACTCTTTTCCCTCCATGTACCGCCGCATCTTCAAGCTGCACCGGTCGGTACAGGTTTTCGGACCGATGAATTTCGGTTTCCGCGCGGCATTGGGCCGCAGGATGGTGTCGGCATGATCCCGCATCCCGTCTTCACGGCATCTTCGTCCTGTCCTCATTCGCAAAATCCTCGACGTAGCGCCCGGCCTTCGCAGCCAAAGCTGCTTCGGCGGAGTAGGCCTGCTACGCCTGCGGTTTTGCTCAATCGGCCAGGTCAAATCTGCCGCAAATCCGAGCGCGGTCCTCGCGGTAATTATTTACTAACAAGCTCTTCGGACAGTTCGTTGTCGCACCGCCTGGGAGTGATGCCGTTGTGACGGCCGGTGCCCCGAGACTGCTGCTGGTCTATCCCTCCACCACCAAGTTGGGCTGGGTGCGCCGTTTTCAGCTCCCGTCGCTCTCCCTGAAGCAGGTTGCCGCGGCAACACCGCCCAATTGGGAGGTGCTGCTGGCCGACGAGGTCCATGAAGACATCCCCTTTGACGGCAGATTCGACCTGGTGGGGATCACGGCCATGACCCATCAGGCGGCTCGGGCCTATCAGATCGCCGACCGCTTCAGACAACAAGGCATCCCGGTGGTTCTGGGCGGCATACATCCAACGGTGCTTCCCGATGAGGCGCGACAGCATGCCGATGCGGTGGTGGTCGGCGAGGCGGAGCCGATCTGGGCCCAACTCCTAAGCGACCTGCAAGCAGGGCGCATGGCGCCGCTCTACCGCTCTGTCCCCCAGGGTGATCGCCTGGAGATCCCCTGGTCGCGGCGCGATTTTCTGGCGGGCCGCACCTACCTTACGACCCAGACCCTTCAGGCCAGCCGCGGCTGCCCCTACGACTGTCCGTTCTGCACGGTCACCCCCTATTTCGGCCGTACCTTCCGCTATCGCGATCCCGACGACATCCTGGCGGAATTGCGCTCCTTCGACCGCAAGCTGACGGTATTTCTCGACGACAATATCCTGGGCGACCCTGAGCGGGCCAAACCGATCCTGCGTGGCATGGCCGATCTCGGGCTGCGCTGGGGCGGGCAGGCCAATCTCCGGTTTGCCGAAGATCCCGAGATGGTGAGCCTCTTGGCAAAATCCGGCTGTATCGGCATCTTTGTCGGCATCGAATCGGTAGCCGGTCCCCAGGCCAACCATCCCAAGACCGGCGGCGGTTCCAGCCAGTCCGACCTGATCAAGCGGGTGCGGGATACCGGCATCGTGCTGGAGGCCTCGATGATCTTCGGCTTCGACGACCACGACGAAAGCGTTTTCGAGACCACGGTCCGGTACCTGGAGGAGTGTGCGCCCAGCATCCCGACCTTTCACATCCTGACCCCCTATCCCGGCACGGCGTTGTTCGACCAGTTCGACCGGGAGGGGCGCATGCTCCACAAGGAGTGGCAGCGTTATGACCATAACCAGGTGGTCTTCCGCCCCAGGCTGATGACGCCGGAGCGGCTGTACCAGGGTTGGCGGGCTGCGCGCCGGGAGGTCTACCGCTGGCCGTCGATCGTTTCAAGGGTCATGCAGGGGAACGGCAGGTTCGTCAACCTGGCCTACAATATCCTGCGCCTGGGCGGTGTCTACGGGGACGAGGAGATCCTTTTTCCGGCTGAACAAGGATCTGCGGTCTTTGGCAACAATCACGGAATGAAGCCATGAACACCCTGTTGCTCCGCCCCCATCCCGGCAATGACCGCTTCGGCCTGGGCCCCTTTTTGTGGATCGAGATCCCCTATATCATCCGGGTTCTGCTGCGCACCCAGCGCATGATGAAGCCGGCGGAATACCTGTGGGAACTCCGTGAAAGCCGCTGCCGTGTGCCGCACATCCCCTGTGAAGGTGTGAAATGAATTGTTTCATGTTCCCCGGCCAACCCCTCATCTACGACGCAACGCTTCACTGCGATGCCGATTTCAGCGAGATTGCCGCGCTGACCCGCGCCCATACCGGCCTGGACCTGTCCGCCTTCACCTGGGGAGGCGATGCGCAATCGGAGCAGGTGGCGCTGCAGGTCTATGGGGTGGCCGTGAGTCTCTACCGCCAACGTTGCCTGCGGGCGGAAGGGATGAAACCGGCTGTGGCGGCCGAGCACAGCATGGGGGTCTATGCCGCTCTGGCGGCCTGTGGTTCGGTCAGCGAAGGGGAGGCGCTGGAGATCGCCTTTCGGGTCGGCGACTGCATGGAACGCCGCTTCCGGGGACGTGACTATGCCTTGGGATGCCTGGTCGGGCTCACAGCGGAAAATCTGGCGGTATTGGCGGCCGAAGGCACGGTTTTCCTTGCCAACCACAACACCTCACACCATTTTCTGCTGGCCGGCGGACGCCGCGAGATGGAGGCGACACTGGGCGAGGCGCTCGTATCGGGGGCCTTTTCGGCCAAGCTCTTTCCCTGCGACGCCCCGCTGCATACCCCGCTCATGGCCGAGGCGGAAGGAGAACTGAAGGCCATCTTCCGCGACTATCGTTACCGCGAGCCTGCCTGCCCGCTTATGAACCACATCGACCAGGAATTCCTCACCGCTGCCGAGATACCCTCCTTTCTGATGCGAGAGTTGACCGAAACGGTCCAGTGGGAGGCGACCTATCGCGCCCTGAAGAGGTTCGGCGCCACCCGTTTCGTGGAGGTGGGGGCAGGGGATTCGCTCAAGAAATACAACCGCTGGATCGAGAGCAGGCTATGAACTGCCACAAAACCATCATAACCGTGCGTTTCAACGAGGTGGACGCCTACCGGGTGGCTTGGCACGGGCATTACGTCGCCTGGATGGAGATCGGCCGCAGCGAACTGGCCGGCAGGTTCGGGCTGGATGCATTCCAGTTGGGGGCTCTCGGCTACCTGGGGCCGGTGGTTACCCTGGAGCTGAAATACCTGCGTCCTGCCCGCTACAACGACGTGTTGACCGTGCGCACCACCCTGGCGCCCAGCGAGATCGCTACCCTGGTCTTCAAAAGCGACATACTCGGCCCTGACGGTACAAGGCTGGCCACCGGCCTGACCTGCCACGCCCTGACCGACCTGGAGGGTGTCCTGCAGTTTCGGATGCCGCCCGCGGTCGCCGAACGGGTGGAGAGCATGAAGGCCTGGCTGGGGGCGGCATGAGGATCCTGCTGGTTTCGGCCAACCGCGAACATTCCCCCTATCCGGTGTTCCCCATCGGCCTCTCCTACCTTGCTGCGCCCCTGGCCGCTGCCGGGCATGAACTTTCCATGCTCGACCTCTGTTTCGAACCGGAGCCGGAAACCGCCCTGAAGGAGCGGCTCGCCTCATTTTTGCCGGCCCTGGCGGTGGTTTCCCTGCGCAACATCGACAACGTCACCTGGCCCGGCTGCCGCTCCTATCTGACCGGGGTGAAGGACGTGGTCACCATCTGTCGCAGCCAGGCCCGCGTCGTGGTGGGCGGCTCCGGGTTTTCCCTGATGCCCCGGGAGATCCTGGCCTACCTGGATGCGGATTACGGCGTGGTGGGTGAGGGAGAGGAAGTGCTGCCCCGGCTTGTGGAATTGATCGGACAGGGGTCATGCCCGTCCGTCCTGCCGGGGGTGCTGGTGCGGGGCGCTGATGGATTCCTGCCGCCGCTGCCGGTGGAGCGGATCGCTGCGCCTGACCGGAGCCTCTTCGACGTGGCGCGTTACCAGCGCCAGGGGGGCATGGCCAATGTCCAGACCAAGCGCGGCTGCCCCTTTGCCTGCATCTACTGCACCTACCCCCTGCTGGAGGGGCGCAGGATGCGGTTGCGGCCGATCAAGGCAATCATTGATGAGATACGCGCCCTGGTGGAGGGGTACGGGGTCAGCTATGTCTACTTTGTGGACGACATCTTCAACTATCCGCCCGACTTTGCCGAACAACTCTGCCGGACCATGGTCGCCGAGCAACTGGCGATCAACTGGTCGGCCTTCATCAATCCCGCCTTCATGCCGCCCGGTCTCTTGGATGCCATGCTGGCCGCGGGGTGCGACGCCGTGGAGTACGGCACCGAATCCGGCTCGCCGCTCATGCTCTCGAACCTGGGCAAGGCCTTCACGGTCGCCGATGTTCGCGAGGCATCCCGCCTCTGCCGCGAGCGACAGGTGGATTTCGCCCATTACATCCTCTTCGGCGGACCGGGCGAGACGCGGGAAACCATCCTGGAAAGCTTCAGCCTGATGGACGAGCTGGAGCCGACCGCCGTCATCGCCATGACCGGCATCCGCATCTTCCCCGGCACCCCGCTGCACCGGACCGCCCTGGCGGAAGGGGTCATCGATGGTGCCACCGACCTGCTGGAGCCGGTTTTCTACATATCGCCCGCTGTCAGGGATGAGATGGCCGGACTGGTCACTTCCGAGGCGATCAAACGGACGAAATGGGTCGTGCCCGGCCTGGAGGTGAACATCAGCGACGCCATGCTGGAGGCTCTGCGCATGTTCCCGGTCAAGGGGCCGCTTTGGAAGCTGATGAAGCGCCTGGGCAGAAGCCGCATCAAGCCGCTGTGACACCAATTCCAAATCAAGGCGCTATCTTTGTTGGCTCGTCTTCGGCCCCTCAACGTACTACCTGTACGCCTTCGTCGCCTCATCCTCGCCGCCTCGATTTCATCCTTGATTTGGAATTGGTATGACACCATACTCCCGCCCATGATTCCATCCCCCGGCTCATCTGTTCCCCGCTTCGACCTGCGTCTGGCGGCGCTCCTGATCGGCATCACCCTCTCCACGGTCGATTCCAGCGCCCTCAACCTGGCGCTGCCGTCCCTGGCTGCCCATTTCCACAGCCACGCCGGTGACGTTCAGTGGGCCGCCACCCTCTACCTGGTTGGTTCGGCGCTCGCCTTCCTGCCCCTGTCCGGCCTGGCCGGAAGGATCGGCACGGTGCGGGTCTACCGTACTTCTCTGATCTGCTTCAGTCTGATTTCGTTTTTTTTGGCGCTTTCTCCCAATCTGGCCGTGCTGTTCAGCCTGCGCTTTCTGCAAGGGGTCGCCGGGGCCGGCATAGTCGGCCTGGTGCCGGGTATGACCGTCGCCACTTTTCCCGAACGGCGCGGCTGGGCCCTGGGGATGGTGGCCGGATCGGTCGCCGCCGGCACCATGATGGGGCCGCCCCTGGGCGGCTTCATGGTGGACTGGTTCGGCTGGCGCAGCATCTTTTTCATCAACCTTCCTTTCGGCCTGGCGGCCTTCCTGCTCTCCGGCCGCCTGACCGAGCTGCGCGGTGTGGGGCTTCGGGAAGGTCTGCATCGCGCCATCCGAGCGCCCCGTTTCCTGCTGGCGCTTCTGGCCACGGTCTGCTTCTTTGCCCAGTCCTTCGGCAGCAACCTGTTGTGGCCCTTTTATCTGGAAGCGGGCGGCATGACCCCCAGCCGGGTCGGACTTGCCATGCTGCTCCCCCCGGTGTTGCTGCTTATCCTCGGCCCGTTGGCGGGACGACTCTCGGACCGGGTGGGCTATGCGCGGGTCAGTTGGCTCGGCAGCGCCGTGCTGGCCCTGGCCTCCTGGACCCAGGGCATCACCGGCCGGGTCGTGCCGGGCTTGGCCGGTATCGGCCTCGGCCGGGCGCTGTTTCAGGCAGCCAACAACGTGGCCGTGCTCTCCCAGGCCCCTGCCGAGACCGAGGCGGTCGCCTCGGGGCTCCTTTCCATCGCCCGTGTGGCCGGGCAGGGGGTTGGCAGCCTGTTGGCGGGAAGCATGTGGGGCGCGTTGGAACATCAGGGAACGCGCTATGCCTTCCTGGTGACCAATCTGGTCCTGGGCGGCATTGCGGTGCTGGCGGGTCTTTTGATCATGTCGCGCAAGCGGGTCGGGGGGCAGGGGGGTAATGTGAATGTTCGGCACTAATTAAATTGTTCTGTAACTAGATAAAACCAGTAAATTGCATTGTGTCCCCCGAATATCCTTAAACTCTTGTTAAACAAAAAGCGGAACCGGTAAGCAGACATGATCCTCTGAATTGGCCTCTTCACCACATGTCAAGCAGGCAACGTTAGGAGTTCTGCTCAGTTTATTAATCTCGTTGATCTTCCCCTTGCATTTTAACATGCATACGTGGCCTTGGTGTTTCTCTTCACAATCGCATATTTTATCTTCTCCCATTGCATACCTCCTGGGCAAAGATGATACCTTTCTTGAATTATACTACCCATTTCGAAAATTAAACTTTTTCCCATACACCGCTCCGGCTGCCGCTTTACTTTGCCCCATTGTATCGTACAATCTTCAATCATACCGATCCAAGGAGGCTCAACCATGGCAACACAGATCCAGATCGTCTTTTACAGCATGTACGGCCACATCTACACCATGGCCGAAGCGGTGGCGGAAGGGGTGCGCAGCGTCGCCGGCTGCAACGTTGAACTTCTGCAGGTGGCTGAACTGATCCCGGAGGACGTGCTCGAACAGTACGGCGCCAAGGCCGCCCGGCAGAGCTTTGCCCACATCCCTACCGCAACGGTGGACGGGCTGGTGGCGGCGGACGCCATCATCTTCGGCACGCCGACCCGTTTCGGCAACATGGCGGCCCAGATGCGCAATTTCCTCGACCAGACAGGCAAGCTCTGGATGCAGGGATCGCTGGTAGGAAAGGTCGGCAGCGTATTTGCCAGCACCGCCACCCAGCACGGCGGCCAGGAGACCACCATCACCAGCTTTCATTCCACGCTGCTGCACCAAGGCATGATCATCGTCGGCGTGCCCTATGCGGAACAGCGGCTCCTGAACATGAACGAGATCACCGGCGGCACCCCCTACGGCGCCACCACCCTGGCCGGACCGGACGGCTCCCGCAAGCCGTCGGAGAACGAACTGGCCATTGCCCGCTACCAGGGTGCGCATGTGGCCGCAATTGCCAAAAAGCTGAAGGCTTGACGATTGGAAACGGAATACGGCAGGGTGAATGCGAAAGGGGGACGGTAGCGTCCCCCTTTGAATTGTGATAACGTTCCGGCAAATACCATGGGATGCTTTGCGGGAATTTTGACAGGAAGAACCGCTAAGGTTTTTGCGTGACATGATGACTACTCTCAACCCGACAACTGCTGCCGCCCCGGAACCATTGCATCGATCCGCCCTGCGTGTGCTTGCAGGGGGAATACTCGGCATGATGGTGGCCATGGGGATCGGCCGTTTTGCCTTTACGCCGATTCTGCCCCTGATGCAGCGCGACCTGGGGATCAGCCATGGCCTGGCCGGCGGCTTGGCGTCACTCAACTATGTGGGCTATCTGGTTGGCGCGTTGCTTTGTGCCGTGTGGCCCGGGCTGCTGCGGAGCGCCTTTGTCAATCTGGGCGCACTGATGACGAGTATTGCAACAACCCTGCTTATGGGGTTTACGCGCTCGCCGCTGTGGTGGGGAGGCCTGCGGCTGGCGGCCGGCTGCGCCAGCGCACTCCTGTTTGTGGTGATTGCCATTGAGGTGCGTGAAATCCT
>JBEKFJ010000067.1:0-12650 GCA_050013355.1 Oryzomonas sp. | reverse complement strand
GGTCCTGCCGTTGCAGGTGTAGCCGGTACAGATCTTGATGGTGTCGAAATCTGAGAGCACATCCAGCTTGGTTAGGGCAATGCCGGTCAGTCCGTTTACCCGTACGGCATAGCGGATCACCATGGCATCAAACCAGCCGCAGCGCCGCGGACGTCCGGTGGTGGCGCCGAACTCCCCGCCGGTCTGGCGCAACTGTTCGCCGGTATCATCCAGCAGTTCGGTCGGGAAGGGGCCGCTTCCCACGCGGGTGACATATGCCTTGGAGATGCCGATGATCTCGTGGATATCCCGCGGGCTGACCCCGGAGCCGGTACAGGCGCCGCCGGCGCAGGTGGATGACGAGGTGACATAGGGATAGGTGCCGTGGTCCACATCCAGAAGCGTCCCCTGTGCCCCCTCGAAGAGCGCTTTTTTGCCGGCCTTCAGGTCGTTGCTGAGGACCAGCGAGGTGTCGGCGACATACCTCTTCAGCACCTCGGCATAGCCGCCGTATTCGGCCAGAATCGCGTCGAAATCGCAGGGCGCCTCCCCCAGCAGCTTTTCCAGGATGAAGTTTTTCTCGGCCAACGCCTCCTGCAGCTTGCGGGCAAAGACCTCGCTGTCCAGCAGGTCCATCAGGCGGATGCCGCGCCGGCCGATCTTGTCCTCGTAGCAGGGGCCGATACCCCGGCCGGTGGTGCCGATCTTCTTGTCGCCGCTCTTGGCTTCGCGGGCGATGTCGATCTGTTTGTGGTAGGGCATGATGATGTGCAACGATTCGGAGAGAAGCAGGCAGGAGTCATCGCTGATCCGGCCGGATCCCTTGAGTTTCGTAATCTCCCGGATGAATACCTCCGGGTCCAGCACCACCCCGTTGCCGATGATGCAGCGCTTACCCTCGTGCAGTATGCCCGAGGGGATCAGATGCAGGACGATCTTTTCGCTTCCGACCACCAGGGTGTGGCCCGCGTTGTTGCCCCCCTGGTAGCGCACGATATCATCGGCATGCTCTGTGTAGATGTCGACAACCTTACCCTTCCCTTCATCGCCCCACTGGGCTCCTACGACTACAACGTTTGCCATGTCTCGTGGTCTCCCTGGGAGGTTGTTGAAAAACAGTCATCTCGCCGCCATCCTCAAAGGCCCTTTTGTGCGGCGTAGCGCTGCTACGCCTCCGCAGGGCCTCCTGCGGGTGCGACGATCTGACTATTTTTGAACAACCTGAGTTTATAAACAGCCTGCTAGTTCTCTTCAATAAAAGTAACAAGATTTTCGTGCAGTAGCATCTCTTTGGTGATTCTGGACCTTTTACCGTCACGGACCCGCACGGCGGTGTATGTCCCCCCGCACGCCTCATCCCCGACGACCAGCATGCTGCGGATATTCATGCGCCGGGCATAGGCCAGCGAGTCGTCGCATTCCCGGCGAATGATGTCCCTGGCAACGGTGTAGCCGCGGGAGCGGAGCAGGCGCGCCACCTCCAGCGCTTCGCGTCGGTCGTCGCGACTGTTGAACAGCAGGAAGTCCCGCGTGGTGCTGGCCTCCACCTCGGGCCGCCGTTCCAGTGCCTGGAGGAGGCTGAGCACGTTGAAGGTGAAGCCGGTGGCCGGCGCGGAAAAACCGTAACGGGCCGTCAGGTTGTCATAACGGCCGCCGCTGCAGACCGGTTCGCCCAGGCCGCTGACAAAACCTTCAAAAGTGATGCCGGTGTGATAGCCCAGGCCGCGCGTCTCTCCCAGGTCAATGGTCAGATGGTCGCTGACACCGTGAATGTCGAGGATTTCCAATACTTGGCGCAGGTTTGCAAGCGCCGACCGGGAACGCTGGTTGGCCACCACCTGTTCGGCTTCATCCAGCACCCCGCGGCCGCCGAAAAGGCGCGGCAGGGCGGAAATCTCCCGGCGGGAGACCTCCGGAACAGCACTGGCGGCAAGTACCTTTGACACTGCCGAGACATCCTTACGCGCGATAGCCTCCTGCAGTTCCAAGAGCGGCCGGCCGCCCAGGCCGGAGGCGGCCATGATCCCGCGGCAAAACTCTACCTGCCCCAGATCGATCTTGAAGTTATCGAAGCCGAGATTTTGCATGGCTTCAATCGCCATGGTCACCATCTCTGCATCCGCCTCAGGCGAGTCAAGGCCGATCAGTTCCACACCCGACTGGAAGAGTTCCCTGCTGCGGCCGGTCTGTATCTCGGTCTGGCGCAGGACACGCCCGCTGTAGCTGATGCGATGCGGAAGGGGCCAACCTGCCAGGCGCGTTGCCACTATGCGGGCGATCTGCGGCGTAATGTCCGGCGGAAAAGCCAGCAGACGCCCGGTTTGCCGGTCGTCGAAGCGGTAGGTCTTGCCTTTCAACTCCTCTCCCATGCCGATGGTCAGCACGTCCTCGTAT
The DNA here is from genome assembly GCA_050013355.1 of Oryzomonas sp. GTDB lineage: Bacteria > Desulfobacterota > Desulfuromonadia > Geobacterales > Pseudopelobacteraceae > Oryzomonas. The sequence goes on along the minus strand of JBEKFJ010000067.1, from coordinate 10,277 downwards.
TCCAGCTTGGGCGGGATGATGCGTCGGAAGCCCCACAGCTCGAAGACGCGGCGGATCTTCCCTTCGATGAAACCGATCTTGGCGGCGGCATCGGGGAGGAAATCGCTGACGCCGCGGGGGAGTGATATGTCGGGTGGCAGCATGGTCATGAGTATCAGTTCCTGAAGGGATAATCTGAGCGGCGGTCGGCATAAAACTGTGGGATTATCGCAAAATAGGCAGGACATGTCAAAAAAAAAGGGGTCACTATTTACAATAGAGCACAAGGGGCATCATGCGAAAAATGCAAATCATACCATCGCAGGTAGGGGGTATGGCATGGATCGGCCCTCTGTAGCCATGCCAATTATGCCGTATTAAGTTCAAAATATGAGCCTCTTGCAAAAGTCCCCTCCCCCCTTGCGGGGGAGGGTTAGGGTGGGGGGGGAAGCTGCCATGAAATCAGTATGTCGCAACTTCACCCACCCCCCAACCCCTCCCGTCAAGGGAGGGGGAGTCAATTTGTTAAATTTTTGCAAGAGCCTCAATCTAAGTGGTGTAAAAAAACGGAAACCCGCTTGCGGCAGGTTTCCGGTGAGAAAAAATTGGGGGATCTAAGCCCCCCATGAAGGAGGTTCAAAGAAATCTTGAACCTGAAAAAACGTTATCCGATCATTGACCCGCTTATCCCGCGGGTGATGCTTACTGCCAATAGTAACGAAGGCTGACAAACGCCATCTGGTCGGTTGCCTTTTGTCCGCTAACTTGGGCTGTTTTTGCAGAGTTTAAGCCGCTGAAGTATTTGTTTTCCGTGTAGGAATACTGCAGGCCGGCCTGCATCTTCCCATACTTGCCCTGGAAGAACTTCCACCATGTCCCTGCGGTAATCTGATCGACCCTCTGGACCGCGGAGTTCAAGGTGCTGCCATAGCCATAATTAGCTGTGGCATTAGCCAGGTTTTTCCTCTGAACCTGCTCCAGGCCGTAGTAGCCATAGAAGTTCCATTCGCTCGTGGGGTCGTAGATAATACCGGCGAGCAATTGTGTTTCCGTAAGCGGAACGAACAGACCGGTGCTATCCTCGGTGGTGTCAACCAACTGGCCGGCGCCGTAACGGCCGAGGCCCCTGCCGTACGCGCCGCTGGCCTGGAGAGTCAACTGTTTCGGGATCAACGGCAGGATGACGCCGCCGCCTATGGCATTGACCGTTGTCTCCTTGCTATCGATGCCAATGGTGGACTTGAAGGTGCGAAGCAGGTCATAGACCTCGAAATGTCCCCAGCCCGGCTCGTAAGCCGCCTTGAAGACAAAATCGGGGACATCGTTCTCGGAAAAGGTAGCACCACCGTTGAGACTACCTAGGTTAGTAGCAGTTGCGGCGCTCCCCTGGGCCGCATTATTAAGGTTTGCTGGCGTCACGCCGCCGGTAGTGGTCTGGGGGTTTTCCACCGAAAGTGCCAGCCACAACTGCTTGTCGAAATCCTTCGTGATACGGAACTGGGGCTGGCGCGCAAAGGTAAAGCCTGGCACGTACTGGGCTTCGATGGTGAGGGGGGTAACCTCGTTGCGCGGGGTTATGCCCTTGTTGTTCATCGTGACCAGGGACCATGTCTGGCCGGCCAGGAGGTGCAGGCCGAGGCTGTCCCAATCGACCGTGGTGTAGAGGTGGCGGATGCGGGGGTTGTAGGAGTTGGTTTCATTGGAGTTGGCGGTAGCGGCGGCGCCGAGGAAGTCCATCTCATAGTAGCCGGCCAGGTGGATCGTGGGGCTGACATCCCCCGTTGCCAGGATATTAAACCGGGTCTGCCGGGCACTGAACCTCGTCTCGTCCTGATGAGACTGGATGGAACCCGGGGCCGGAAGGGTTGGAAACTTCGACGTGACATCGGAGTTTTCATTTTTGCTGCGGTAAATACTTTCCGCTGCTATGAAACCGCCGAAGTTGAGGCTGATCCCCTTCATCTTCATGGCCAGTCCGCCTTCGGCGTCTGCCGGTTGTGAGTCCGCCAGCGCAGGCGTCGCCAGCAACGTCGATAGTGCGATTACAGCCAATGTTTTCTTCATGTGTTACCTCCGTTTTTTTTGTTGAAGCTCGGTTAGAAAATGCCTAACCAATTAATATTGCATGATATACCACGAAATGTCCTGCCATGACCGGTTCGAAACCATTCAATCAACTTCTATCAGGAACACCGTACGTGCGTTAAGGTAATGTTACAAAACGTACACGCTTAGTCCACATCATTGCCGAATCGGCACCATGTCGATGAACGCCTGTCTGGTAAACGGGACGAACTGCCGGACCCAAACCAGAGGCATAGTAGCGGGCAATTGTTACGACATTGTTACGATTGGTAAAATATCATGTAAAAATGGCTTATCGTATGCCGGTGTGGGCTAATTCAGCGTGAAAGGTGAATAGTGAAACGTGAATGGTAAAGACGTGCATGGTGAATCGTGAATCGTAGAGCTTGTTCATTACCTTTCACCGGCTGGAGCGCATCCAGGCCAATATCCTGTCATTGAAGCCATAAATGGTATGTACATTGACATCTGCCCGCCCCCGCGGCATAGTTAAAAAAGGGAAGCATACGAGGAGGTTACCATGAGAAAACGGTTAGTCGTGGTGCTGCCGTTCCTGCTCATTCTCACCGGCTGCGCACATTGGATCAGCGAAGAGTCGCGGGAATTGGCTGATCGCACCATCGTTTTCAGCCATTTGAGTGAAACCCCGGATGCGTATCGCGGGAAATATGTCATGCTCGGCGGTACCGTTGCGGCGTTGAAGCGAGGCAGGGACGGCACCCAACTTGAAGTGATCCAGCATGATGTCGACTCCAGGGGTTTGCCGGATGAGTCGATCCCTTCCGGCGGTCGCTTTCTGGCCACCACCCCGGCGTCTCTCGATCCTGAACGATATGAACCCGGAACCCTGGTTACCATGGTGGGCAAGGTAACAGGCAGGGAGGTTCATGAGCTGCAGGGAAGGGAGTATTTCTATCCGGTGGTTGCCATTAAGGAGATTCACGACATTGTCATTCAACAGGAAACCGAATGGGGCTACTTTGGCGGTATGTGAGAGGGGGTGTGATCCGGCCGAACAAGGCATGAGAGATTGGTTTTGCGGCGAACTGTCCCGATGAGTAGAACAACCAAAAAGGAGATAACACATGGATAATGAACATGACACGAGTGCCGGCGCTGCCCTGAGGCAGGTGTTGGACTCACAGCAGTTGGAGGCAATTTTGCGTTTCGATACCTGTACCATTGCCAACGCCATCGAATGTTTCGGGGTACGGCTCCGCAACGAGGGGTTTACCCGTCCCGGACTCAGCCCCGTGACCGGCCCGGACGAGCGGATCATCGGCTACGCCGCCACCTTTCGGGTCAAAACATCCGACCCGCCGGTGATTGGGGGACAGTTTGACGACCGCATCGACTGGTGGAGCAAGATCGGACATCTGCCGCTTCCGAGGATCGCAGTCTTCGAGGACCAGAACGGGGAGGGGCAGGGGGCCTGCATCGGGGAGGTGCATGGGGCGATCCTCAAGGCGTTCGGCTGTAGCGGAGCAATCACCAATGGCCTGGTCCGCGATATTTACGGCCTCAAAAGACAGGGGCTTCCGGTATTTGCCAAGTCTGTCACGGTGTCGCATGCCTTCGCACACATCGTGGACTTCGGCGTTCCGGTCAATATTTTCGGGCTTTCCGTGCACCAGGGGGATCTCCTCTATGCGGATTGTCACGGTGTATTAGCCATTCCGATCGAGATTGCGGCGGAACTTCCCGAAGCAGCGGCCCGCATCCGTTCCAGGGAGCAGAATATCATCGAGGTTTGCCGGTCAGCAGATTTTTCTCCCGACAAGTTGCTGCAGGCTATTCGCGAGAACGACCAATGCAAGTAAGGGACTCGGAACTAACCGATATACCGTTTTACATCTCATCTTCAGGCCATCTTTGCCGCCCCTTTAATCACAAAATCCTCGACGTAGCCAGCTACGCCTGCGGTTTTGCTCAATCAGGTACGACAAATCTGACCTAAATCTGAGCGTAAAACTTGGTATATCAGTTAATACCGAGTCCCTAAGCAGCGAGTTGAGGGGCGCCGCGCACGCCGATGATTGCATCGCCACGCCAACGGGTAGGGGATGTCTTAGCAAGCAGAGGAAATACTTGCAACGCATCATATTATGGAATATGATTTAAACTTATGAAGATTTTAACAATTCCAATAACCAAAAAGGCAATTCTGTTGCCGGTCATGCTGACCGTTGCCCTCTCCCTTATTGTCCTGGGGATGAGGCCACCGCAACTTCAGAAGATCGATAAACCCAGGGTACACCACCGTGACGTAGTACAAAACCAGGACAAAGCATCACAAGCAGGCATAGAGAAGCACGTACAGCCAGTAGGGTTATGCCGTTGTTTCGAACTTATCGGGCCGCCGGCCTCATACCGTGTGTCGTTCTTCCCGTTCGAAGAGCGGGACACGAACCCAACCGCGGTTTCCTTCATTCCTTCCAGAGCGTCTCCAGCTCTCCTCGTTTGAAATCCCCCGGATTCTCAGTATAGTTCGATTGTACATCACCGCATAAACGTAGCTCGCCGACGCAGCAAGGTGATCGGAAAGATCCTTTGAGCGGTTGTTTTGCATGAGCAGGTTCGAAGTTTTCAACGGAGGACATGTGGCTTTGCGCTGTGTGGGCCTCGGTGTGGCATTCCGTATTCCTGAATCCGTGAAGGTGTCACGGATTCGGGTATTGTAAAACCTTTACGGAGCTGCAATTAAAAAGAAGAATGGAGTTCGGACCGATGCCAGGGGTGTCGTCCAACTCCAGCTTCCAGGAGAAGAAAACCTATGTCAAGATTCGTTACATCAGCAATGAGCGTACTAGCGCTCGTCATTACTGCCTTGTTCATGACATCCTGTGACAAGAGCGGCAAAGAGGCGGCCAACACCACCCAACCGCCTACCGTGGCCGTGGCTAAAACCGGGGTGGAAGACCTGTCGCGCGACTTGGTCATGACCGCCGAGTTGCGGCCGTTGCAGGAGATTGAGGTCATGGCCAAGGTGGCGGGGTATGTCAAGGCCATTTACGTGGATATCGGGGACAAGGTGAAGAAGGGCCAGCTTCTGGCCGTTCTGGAAGTCCCTGAGATGGCGGACGACATCACACGGGCGACATCCGCACTCAAGGGGAGTGAGGCAGAGGCGGCCAGGGCCAAGGACGAGTTGCGCCGGGCACAGACGCTTAACGATATAGCACACCTTTCCTACACGCGATTGGCGGAGGTTGCGGCGAAGCGGCCCGGTTTGGTGGCCCAGCAGGAGATCGACGACGCCAGGAGCAAGGATCTGTCCACTCAAGCCCAAGTCGCAGGAGCCAGGTCGAGCATCGAGTCGGCCAACGAACAGATTCACGTCAGCCGGGCCGCGCTTGCCCGGGTAAAGACGATGCTGGATTACAGCCGGGTGACCGCCCCCTTCTCCGGTGTGGTGACCAAGCGTTTTGCGGATGTGGGCGCCATGATTCAGGCCGGTACGGCGTCCCAGACGCAGGCCATGCCGTTGGTGCGCCTCTCCGACAACAGTGTGTTCCGTGTCATTGTCCCGGTGCCCGAGTCGGCGGTCCCCACTGTCCATGTCGGGCAGCAGGTCGATGTACGCGTTCCGACGCTCAACCGATCATCTTCCGGCAAAGTGACCCGCTTTGCCAACAAGATCACGGCCAGTACGCGTACCATGGATACTGAAATCGATGTGCCTAATACAAATGGGGACATGATTCCGGGGATGTACGCTGAAGTGCGGCTGAACCTGGACCGCCGCACGGGAGTACTCGCCATTCCCTTGTCCGCGGTCGATCTGGCCGGGAGTTCCTCTCCCCAGCCATCCAAGGAAACCGGTGCCGTTTCAACAACGACACGCAGCGGTAGGGTGATGGTCGTGCTGCCGAGCAACCGCATTGAAGTCCGGAACGTCTCGCTCGGGCTGGAGACCGCCAACAAGATAGAAGTCCTCACCGGGTTGAAGGATGGGGACCTCGTCGTGATCGGCGGGCGTTCCAGCCTGCAAGCGGGTCAGGAAGTACGTCCCAAGGTCACGACCATGGGAGGAGCGCCGTCCTAGGTCAATCATAGAGAGGAATATACCGTGTCTCGTTTCGCAATCAATAATCCATTTTTCATCATAGTTGTCAGCCTGATTATTCTCGTGGTGGGCACCACCAGTCTGAGCCGCATGCCGGTGGACATGTTCCCCACGATGAACATCCCCGTGGTCGTCGTGGCAACCTTCTATTCCGGTATGCCGCCCGAACAGATCGAAACGGACATCACCAGCCGCTTTGAGCGTTTTTTCACGTTGGGAAGCGGCATCGAGCATATTGAATCACGTTCGCTGCCGGGGGTAAGCGTGATCAAGGTCTACTTCCAGCCCGGCACAAATCCGGATTCTGCGGTAACCACCATTTCCAACCTGGCCATGGCGCAGTTGCGGCGGCTTCCTCCCGGAACGCTGCCGCCGGTGGTGCTCAAGTTCGACGCTTCGAGCTTGCCGGTCTGCCTGGTCACCCTGAAGGGGGAGGGACTGGATGAAACCAAGCTGCGCGACCTGGCGCAGTTCCAGGTGCGGAACCAGATTGCCGGGGTTCCCGGCGCCAGTGTGCCGCAGCCATTCGGAGGCCGTTACCGCCAGATCATGGTCTACACCGATCCCAACAAGCTGGAGGCGCACCAGCTGAGCATCATGGACGTGGTGCGGTCGATCAACGAGTCGAACCTGATCCTCCCTTCCGGCGATGCCCAAATCGGGTCCCTGGATTACAATATCTACACCAACAGCCAGTTGGACACCATCGACCAGATCAACGAACTGCCGATCAAGATGGTCGGGCAGGCCCCCGTGCGCGTGGCGGATATCGGCATCGCCAAGGACGCCCAGCAGATCCAGACCAATATCGTTCGCGTCGACGGGCAACCCTCGGTCTATCTCCCGGTTTTGAAGCAGGGTGGCGACACGAACACCATTGCCGTGGTGGACGGCATCAAGCACGCGGTCACGCGCCTCTTCGACGTGCCGAAAGAGCTCATCTGCAAGGTGGTGTTCGACCAGTCCGTGTTCGTGAAGACTGCGATCGATACGCTTCTGCACGAAGGGGCCATCGGCCTGCTCCTGACCTCGGTCATGATCCTGGTGTTTCTCGGCAGCATGCGCGCCACGGTAGCGGTGTTCTTTTCCATCCCCCTTTCCGCACTGGCAACCTTCATCGCACTCTCCCTGGGGGGAAGCTCCATCAACAGCATGGTGCTGGGAGGGCTGGCACTGGCCTTTTCCCGGCTGATCGACAACTCCGTCGTCGTTCTGGAGAACATCTACCGTCACCTGGAACTCGGCGAGTCGCCGGAGGTTGCCGCCGAAAAAGGGGGGCGGGAAGTGGCGCTTCCGGTCCTGGCCGCCACCCTCACCACGGTGGTGGTTTTCTTCCCGGTCACCTTCCTCTACGGTGTGAGCAAGTTCCTGTTCTCCGCCCTGGCACTCGCCGTCGTCATCTCTCTGTTTGCCTCATACGTCGTGGCCATGACCGTCGTGCCCCTCTTCTGCGCCCGCTTCATCAAGGCGCCCGCGCACCACGGCACGCCTTCTTCGGAAGAGCCGGTTTCGGTGGACCACCCCAAGGGGCGTGTTACCTTCGGGGAGCGCTTCAACGTCTGGTTCAATGACCGCTTCGAGTCGTTTCTCAAGTTCTACGACCGGGCGGTAGCCGTAACGCTGCGGCGTCCGGTTGCGACACTGGCGGCGTTCGGCGTGGTCTTCATCCTCAGCCTTGCCCTCTTTCCGCTGCTGGGGGTCTCGTTCTTCCCGCGCACCGACGCAGGCCAGTTCGTGATCAATCTCAAGGCGCCGTCCGGCACGCGGCTGTCCGTTACGGAGGAGGAAGTCGCCAAGGTCGAGAACCTCATCCGGCATGATGTCTTGCCGGAAGACCTTGGCATGGTCGTCGCCAATATCGGCTCTACCCCTGACTTCTCTGCAATCTATACCCCCAACTCCGCCATGCACACCGCGTTCGTCCAGGTGAGCCTGAAGGAAGGGCACAAGGTCGGCAGCTACGAGTACATGGCTCGCCTGAAACGCCGGATCGCCGCGGAACTGCCGGAGTTGACCGCCTACTTCCAGTCCGGCGGCCTGGTGGATGCCGTGCTCAACATGGGGATGCCGGCGCCCATCGACGTACAGGTTGCGGGCTCGAATATGGGGGCCGCTTTCGACACAGCGCAGAAGCTTGCCGAACAGATCCGAAAGATCGGCGGAGTGGCGGATATTTACACCCCGCAGGACCTGGATTACCCGGCGCTCAAGCTGGACATCGACCGGACCCGCGCCAGCGAACTCGGCTTGAGTCAGCGTGAAGTCGTCGATAACGTCATTACCGCGCTCACCTCGAACGGCATGATCGCGCCGAGCTTCTGGATCGACCCGAAGACCGGCAACGATTACATGTTGACGGTCCAATACCCGGAAGACCAGATCAAGTCGCTGGCGGACCTGTCGGCGATTCCCCTCAAGGCGGCCAGGAGCACCGATTCCACCAGGCTGGACATGATCAGCAGCCTGCGACGCATCAACTCCCCTACCGAGGTGGACCACTACCAGTTGCGGCGCACCATCGACGTCTACGTCCGTCCCCAGCACGAAGATCTCGGAAAGATTGCCGATGCCATCGATGGCATCATTGCCCGGACCAAGGTGCCGGAAGGTTTGACCGTCACCCTGCGCGGCAGCGTCCAGGGCATGAGAGCCTCATTCAGCAGTTTTGCCGTCGGTCTTTGCCTCGCAGTAGTGCTCCTCTACCTCATCCTGGTGGCCCAGTTCCGGTCGTTCATCGATCCGTTCATCATCCTGGTGGCCGTGCCGCCGGCGTTGACGGGGGTCATGCTTACCCTGATACTTACCGTGACGACACTCAATGTCATGTCGCTGATGGGGATCGTCATGCTGGTGGGGATAGCGGTATCGAACAGCATCCTGATCGTCGAGTTTACCCGCCATCTGCGTGAAGAGGAGGGGATGGGAGTCAAGGAAGCGGTTGCCGTTGCCTGCCGCGTCAGGCTGCGCCCGGTGCTGATGACATCGCTGGCGACCATAATCGGTTTACTGCCGATGGCCTTGAAGCTGGGTGCCGGAAGCGAGGCCTATGCTCCTCTGGCACGGGCAATTTTGGGAGGGTTGAGCGTATCGGTGGTATTGACGGTCTTCCTGGTGCCTGCCGCATATCTGTTGGTGCATGGCCAAAAGAGCGAGGGGTGGAACATCGGATCGTTGTTCCGGAAACGGAGGGCTGCATGAAAAACCGTAATCGTCTGCTGTTTGCCGTGAGCGCACTGCTCCTCGTTTGTCAGGGGGGGTACGTCCACGCTCAAGAACCTGTGCATCTGACGCTGGCGGAGGCGGAAAAGCTGGCGGTGAAGAATAATCCTCAACTGTCCGCGGCCGTGCTGAACGCTGCCGCCTCTTTTCAGATTCCGATAGAATATCGTGCGGCCTACTTGCCCACGCTGCAGGGCAACGCCACCGGTGTTGTTTCCGAGCAAGGCAGCCGGCTGGCTGCCGGGGGGTTGAACAATCCGATTGTCTATAACCGATTTGCAGCAGGCCTTTCCCTCAGTCAGATGATTACCGACTTCGGACGGACGGGAAACCTGGTTGACATGGCCAAGCTTCGCGCGGATGCCCAAAACCAGGTTGCGGAGTTGGATGTAAGCTTTGCCAATGTGAATCTCGCGGACGCCAAGCTCTTGCTGGTCCAGGCGGAAAACACCCTGAAGTCGACCCGGGCGCAGCTTGCGGAAGTGCTGGCGGTGCCGGGGGATACAGCGTTCGTCCTGGTCGATGAGCCTACGCCCGAACCCCTTTCCGTCCGGCTCGACAGCCTGATTCAACAAGCGCTGTCGGACCGGCCGGAACTCAAGGGCATTCATCTGGAACAGAGCGCGGCGGAAAAATTCGTTAGCGCGGAACATGCCCTTAACTACCCGAATCTCGGGATTCTGGGCACGGCCGGTTACGTTCCGGACCGCCAGCCGCAGATACCGGAACGCTATGGCGCCATCGGCTTCAACCTGAACATACCGATCTTTAACGGCTGGCTTTTTAAAGCCCGCGAAAACGAGGCCGAACTTCGGGCTCAGGCAACACACCAACATGCCAATGACCTGGAGAACCAGGTTGCACGGGATGTCCGGGTGGCCTACCTGAGCAGCGAGACGGCCTACGAGCGCGTTGGCTTGACCGAACA
>JBEKFJ010000066.1:0-12350 GCA_050013355.1 Oryzomonas sp. | reverse complement strand
AAGGTAAGGTAGATCGCCATGGGGACCTTGGGAACTGTCCCGAAACCGCCGTTCAGGGGATCGTACATGCAGCGCAACTGGTTGAAGGATGTGTCGATAAGATCATGTAGGTTAGTGCTTATTATGTCATGTTCCCTGGAGGAGAGGTTAGCCATGGCTTCCATGATGCCGCGGCAGTTGTTTTCGATCAGCTCGGGTCGCTGGCGCCAGAGTGCTGCAATGTTGGGGAGCAGTTCCATCAGGCCATTCATGCCGGCGCGTCCGTGCCGGGGGAGATAGGTGACGGCCATGAAGGGGCGTTTGTCCGGCGTCATGAAGATGTTCAGCGGCCAGCCGCCGCTGCCGGTCAACACCTGGGATACGGTCATGTAGAAGTCGTCGATATCCGGGCGCTCCTCCCGGTCTACCTTGATGCAGACGAAGTGGCTGTTCAGCAGCGCGGCAACCTGTTCGTCCTCAAAGGATTCGTGGGCCATGACATGGCACCAGTGGCAGGTGGCATAGCCGATGGAGAGCAGGATCGGCAAGTTCTCGTCGCGGGCCCTCCCAAAGGCCGCATTGCCCCATTCGTACCACTCTACCGGGTTTTCGGCGTGTTGCAGCAGGTAGGGGCTGCGGGCAAAGATCAGGCGGTTATAGTCCTGGCCGCCGTCGGGCGGAAGTGAACTCTTGTCCAACGCCCTGAGCCGGGCGATGTATGCTGTTGTGTCAAGCCTTACGTGCGTCATGGAACACCTTCCTTTAGCCGGTCGGGAGGTGGGATATTTGTATAAATAGCCGGAATAATGTGAGTATATAGTTGACAATGATTACAGCGTTACTATAGGTTTATTCTAACAACTTTATGGGGAGGGGCTATGAAAAAATTCTCTTTGCTCGTGTTTTTTCTGCTGTGCGGCGGATTAAGGTTACTCTCCCAGCATCCGCGCAAAGAAGGCCGCCGCTAAATCCACCGTTTCCTCCTGTTTGTCCTCCCCGCCGCTGTTCGACGTATCGATCAGCAGGTGCTCCGGTATCTCGGCCAGGAAACGGCTCGGCTTGCATTCCTCGATGGCGCCGTATTTCCTGCGGGTCAGGCAGTGGGAGACGGTCAGGTGCTGCCGGGCGCGGGTGATGCCGACGTAACATAACCGCCGCTCCTCGGCGCAGGTCGGATCCTCCTCCCTGGAGCGTTTGTGGGGGAGCAGTCCCTCCTCCATGCCCACCAGGTAGACATGGTTAAACTCCAACCCCTTGCTTGAATGCAGCGACATGAGGGTGACGCGATTGTGGCCGTGCTCCTTGTCGTTCTCTGATTTTTCCTCATCCATCAGCGAGATCCGTTCCAGAAAGGCCGACAGGGTAGCCTTGGGGGTTTGGGCCTCGAATATGGCCAGGGAGTTGACCACCTGCTCGATGTTCTCGATCCGCTTGCGGGCCTGGGAGGCATCGTTCAGGGTGCGGTACAACTCGTCTTCGATGCGCAGGCGGTTGAAAAGGGCATTGACCTGGGCGCCCAGGTCGGTGCGGCCGAAACCGGCGATGACCTCCGTCATCATCCTGTGGAAGGCCCCTACCGTTTTCTTGGATGACTCCGGGATGTCGGCGATCTCCACCACCCGGCCCAAGGTCTCGAACAGTGCAACGTTGTGTTCCAGGGACCACTGGTTGAGGCGCACCAGGGTAGTGTCGCCGATGCCCCGGCGGGGGAAATTGATGATGCGCAAGAGGGACGCCTCGTCGCCTGGATTGTCGATGACGCGCAGGTAGGCCACGGCGTCCTTGACCTCTTTGCGCTCGTAGAACTGCTGCCCACCCACCACCACATAGGGGATGCGCTCCAGGCGCAGTTTTTCCTCAAAGGCCCGGCTCTGGGCGTTGGAACGGTAGAGTACGGCGAATTCGGTCCAGGCGAGTTTGTCGCGGAACTGCTCCAGCATCATGCCGTCAACCACCTTGGTGGCCTCATCCCCCTCGTCGGCCGCAACGATCAGGTCGATCCCGCGCCCTTGGCCGCCGGCCGTCCAGAGCGCTTTGTCGGTGCGGACCGGATTATTCCTGATGACGCTGTTGGCCGCGTCCAGGATCGAGCTGGTGGAGCGGTAGTTCTGTTCCAGCTTGATCACCCTGCATTCAGGATAGTCCTGTTCGAAATTGAGGATGTTCCGAACCTCGGCTCCGCGCCAGCCGTAGATGGACTGGTCGTCGTCCCCCACCACGCAGATGTTGCCGTGCCCCTTGGCCAAAAGCGAGATGAGCAGGTATTGGGAGGCATTGGTGTCCTGGTATTCATCCACCATGATGTAGCGGAAGCGTTCCTGCCAGTGCCCCAGGATGGCAGCGTTGGATTGCAGCAGCGTGACCGAGAGCATGATGATGTCGTCGAAATCGATGGCGTTGAAGCCCTTGAGCAGTTCCTGGTAGCGGGGATACACGGCGGCCGCGGCCAGTTCGAGCTTGTCGTCGTGGGCCGGTCTGAATTCGGACGGCCCGATCAGGCGGTTTTTGAGGCTGGATATCTTCCACAGGATCAGGTCCGGGTCGCATTGCTTCGGGTCGATGTCCCGTTCGCGCATGGCCTGCCGCAGTACACCGTCCTGGTCCGACGAAGAGTAGATGGAGAAATTGGGCTTGAAGCCCAGCGCCCGGATATCGCGCCGCAGGATGCGCACCCCCAGGGAGTGGAAGGTGGAGATGACGATCCCGTCCGCCACCCTGCCGGCCATGGCGCCGACGCGCTCCTTCATCTCCCGGGCAGCCTTGTTGGTGAAGGTCACCGCCAGGATGTTGTCGGCGGAGATGCGCTTGTCCCTGAGCAGATGGACGATGCGGGTCGTGATGACCTGGGTCTTGCCGGAACCGGCCCCGGCCAGGATCAGCAGGGCGCCTTCGGTTTGGTTGACCGCCTGTTGCTGCGGTGGATTGAGTCGTTTCATAGGTGTTCAAGTGTACCACATGCGGCGCTGTTGAGGCAAATCCGTTTCTCGCCTGTTGCTAAGTCATAAAAATTATGTAATATCTTGCATGAAAAAATCAATCCACGTCATGGAGCTCACGGTGACAGTCTCACCCCATACAAAGACACAACCCACGACCGAGCGAGGCAAGGTGAACAAGGCGGACGCACCACAGGAAAAGGCCACCCGAGCCAAAGCATCAAAACACAAGCCGCTTGCTGCCGTGGGGGAGGGAACTCCGGCTGCGCCGGGGTTCGACTTAAACGACAACGAATGGTATCTCAACCGCGAGTTGACCTGGCTGGGGTTCAACCAGCGGGTGCTGCACGAAGCCGAGGACATCCGTACCCCCCTGCTTGAGCGCCTGAAGTTCATCGCCATTGTCAGCTCCAACCTGGACGAGTTCTTTATGAAGCGTATCGGCGGCCTCAAGCAGCAGATCGGCGCCGACATGCGGGAACTGACTCTGGACGGCCGCACGCCCCGCCAGCAGGTACAGGAATGCCACCTGGTCATTCGCACGCTAGAGGCCAAAAAGGATCAGCTTTTCCGCCAGGTATGCTCCCTGCTCGAGGAGAAGGGCATCGCCATAGAATCCTATGGAGAGCTTACGGCAAAAGAGAAAAAAACGATTCGCGAACATTACTACACCAATATATTTCCCTTGCTGACCCCCCAGTCGATCGACCCCGCCCATCCTTTTCCGTTTATTTCAAACCTGTCGCTCAACCTGCTGGTGACCCTAAGCTATCCCCGGGCGCGTGAGGTATCCCTGGCGCGGGTCAAGGTCCCGGTCGGCCTGGGAACGCCCCGTTTCATCAGGGTGGGGAAAGGCGATCATTTCGTTTGCCTGGAAGATGTCATGATGAACAACCTGGACATGCTCTTTCCCGGCATGAACATCGTCAGTTGCGAAATCTTTCGCGTGACCCGCAATGCCAATACCGAGACGGATGAAGAAGAGGCAGACGATCTGATGGCCATGATCGAGTCCGAATTGAAGGAGCGCAAGTTCGCCCCGATTGTGCGCATGGAGATCGGAACCGGTATGGACCCGGTCCATCGCGGCCGCCTGGCGGCTGAGCTGAAACTGGATGAAGAGAACGATGTCTTCGAAGTCCCCGGCCTCCTGGCCATGCGCGACCTGTTCGAACTGACCGGTCTCGATTATGCCCGGCTGCACGACCCGCCCCATTACCCCATCGAACATCCCCAGTTGCAGACGGCGCGCAACATCTTCCACATCATCCGTGATTGCGGGTCTATCCTCCTGGAGCACCCCTACGAATCTTTCTCCACCTCGGTGGAGCGCTTCCTGCGTGAAGCGGCCATAGACCCAAAGGTGCGCGGCATCAAGATGACCCTCTACCGCACCTCTGTTCAGGGCCGCATCATTGATTCCCTGGTGCTGGCCGCCCAGAACGGCAAGCAGGTGGCGGTGGTGGTGGAACTCAAGGCCCGATTCGACGAGGCGGCCAATATCCAGTTGGCGGAACGGATGGAAGAAGCCGGTATTCACGTGACCTACGGCGTGGTCGGACTCAAGACCCATTGCAAGGTGATCCTGGTAGTGCGCCAGGACTACAACGGACTGCGGCGATATGTGCACATCGGCACCGGAAACTACCATGCCGAAACAGCGCGCATCTACAGTGACCTGGGCCTGTTGACCTGCGACCAGACCATCGGCCAGGACGTGACGGAACTCTTTAACTACCTGACCACCGGTTTCATGGCGAAGCGCAACTACCAGAAAATCGTGCCGGCGCCCCGCATGCTGAAAAAGGCGCTCCTGTCGCGGATCGAGCGGGAAATCGAGTTGCACCGCCAAAATGGGGGCGGGCTGATCCAGTTCAAGATGAATGCCCTGGAAGACGGCGACATTGTGAAAGCGCTCTACCGCGCATCCCAGGCCGGGGTGATGATCGACCTGGTGGTGCGCGACACATGCCGGCTGCGCCCCGGCATCCCCGGACTTTCCGAAAACATTCGCGTCATGAGTGTCGTTGGACGTTTCCTGGAACACTCCCGCCTCTATTATTTCAGGAATGGCGGGGCTGATGAATATTTCATCGCCTCGGCCGACGCCATGAAGCGCAACCTGGAGGCGCGCGTTGAGGTTCTCTGCCCGGTCGAGTCCCTGGAGTTGACCAAGGAGTTGCGTGCCATCTTCGATATCCATATCTCCGACCAATGCTCTGTCTGGGATATGCATCCGGACGGCAGCTATGTCCAGCGCACGCCTGTCGCGGATTCTTCCCCCTGTGGCAGCCATCATCTGATGATCGAGCGGGCCGCCAAGCGTCTCAGGGAATCCCTTAAGCAAAAGAAGAAAACCAGGGTGCACCCCTGAGTTGAAACCCTGATTTTATGCGTTATTATTACCTGAATCCGTGACACCTTCACGGCTCCTCTCGCTAAGCATGCCTCAGTCCCGGCGTTGCCGGCTGTATCTCCACCGAGGCGGAGGACGCACGGCACAGTTGGCATGATGCTGCATGGGCGGCGTTGGACGCAGGCCCGTCGCTCGCTCCGCCGTTCAGGCGTCACGGATTCAAGTATTATTTACAGCGGCTGCCTTGGTAGCCGTTTTTTTTGCGGATTTGTCGGAACGGTGTTTCAATAAAACTGTTGCAATAGAACAATTTTATATTATACTCAATGACAATAATCGGTTTGTTACCTGCCCATAATGATTGAAGTTAGGTCACTCCAGCCAAGAAGGGAGTTGCGAATGAGTCAGCGGGATGACGACGAAAAAAACGGTTTGATAGAACGCGATTACCGTGGTAACGGGTATTCCGTGGGAGAGATCCTCAGGGAGCGGGGGGTTTCCCGGCGTGATTTTCTGAAGTTTTGCTCCGCCATGACGGCGGCCATGGCCCTACCGGTTACGTTTGCCCCCAAGGTCGCCCAGGCCCTGGACGAGGTCAAGCGCCCGCCGCTGGTCTGGCTGGAGTTTCAGGACTGCGCCGGGGATACCGAAGCTTTGCTGCGTTCGGCCAACCCGACCGTGGCGGAGATCGTCCTGGACATCCTTTCCGTCGATTACCACGAGACCATCATGGCCGCTGCCGGACACCAGGCTGAAGCTGCCCTGCAAAAAACCATCACCGATTACAGGGGCAAATATATCTGCGTCGTCGAGGGGGCAATCCCCATGAAGGACGGCGGCGTCTACGGCTGCGTCGGCGGCACGTCGCACCTCGACCGGGCGCGCCAGGTCTGCGGCGGTGCACTGGCAACCATCGCGGTGGGCACCTGCGCATCCTTTGGCGGCATCCCGGCTGCCGTGCCCAATCCCACCGGCGCCGTCGGTGTCAGGGAGGCGGTCCCCGGCGCAACGGTCATCAACCTGCCCGGATGTCCGGTCAATGCCGACAACCTGACCGCCACCGTGGTTCACTATCTGGTATTCGGAAAGATCCCGGCCCTGGACGGCCACGGACGGCCGCTGTTCGCCTATGGGAAACGCATCCACGACAACTGCGAACGTCGCGCCCATTTCGATGCCGGCCAGTATGTGGAGCACTGGGGGGACGACGGCCATCGCAAGGGGTTCTGCCTCTACAGGATGGGTTGCAAGGGGCCGGCCACATTCCACAATTGTCCTACCCAGCGCTACAACGACAAGACCAGTTGGCCGGTGGGCAGCGGTCACGGCTGCGCCGGATGTTCAGAACCGGCTTTCTGGGACACCATGGGTCCCCTGTATAAACGCCTGCCCAACGTGCCCGGCTTCGGCATCGAGCATACTGCCGATGAGATCGGCATCGGCCTGGCGGCCGGTACTGCGGCGGCCTTTGCCGTCCACGGCGTGCTGAATGCCATCAGGAAAGACAAAGAACCCAGCGACAAAACCAGGGAGGGGTAGGCAATGGCCAAGATAGTGGTTGACCCGATTACCAGGATTGAAGGACATCTTCGCATCGAGGCAGAGATCAATGACGGCAAGATTACCGATGCCTGGAGTTCAAGCACCATGTTTCGCGGCATCGAGAAGATCCTCAAGGGGCGCGACCCGCGGGATGCCTGGTTCTGGACCCAGCGTTTCTGCGGCGTCTGCACCACCGTGCACTCCATCGCCTCCATTAGGGCCGTGGAGGATGCCCTCAAGATCAAGATCCCCCCCAACGCCCAGTTGATCAGGAACATTATCATCGGCATCCAGAACGTACAGGACCATGTCATCCATTTCTACCACCTGCATGCCCTGGACTGGGTGGACGTGACCTCGGCCCTCAAGGCCGACCCGGTCAAGACCTCGGCCCTGGCCGCCTCGCTTTCCGACTGGCCCAACAACTCCGCGACCTACTTCAAGTCGGTTCAGGACAGGCTCAAGTCCTTCGTCGGTTCGGGCCGGCTTGGCCCCTTTGCCAACGCCTATTGGGGCCACCCCGCCTACAAGCTCCCTCCCGAGGCCAACCTGATGGCAACGGCCCACTATCTTGAGGCACTGGAGTGGCAGAAGGACGTTATCAGGATCCACGCCATCCTGGGTAGCAAGAATCCCCATCCCCAGACCTTTCTGGTGGGGGGGATGTCGATCCCCATCGATCCCGATTCCCAGAACGCCCTCAACGCCGACAAGCTGGATGAGATCAAGCGTCTGCTGAAAAAGGCCCAGGATTTCGTGGAAAAGGTCTATATCCCGGATCTTTTGGCGGTCGCCTCCTTTTACAAGGAGTGGGCCGCCATCGGCGGCGGGGTGGGCAATTTCCTCTGTTACGGCGAGTTCCCCGATGCGGCCGGCAACCAATGGTTTCCCCAGGGCGCCATCCTGGGCAAGGACCTCACCAAGGTGCTGCCGGTGGATCAGAAAAAGGTGGCCGAATATGTGAACCATTCCTGGTACGAGTACACCACCGGCCCGGAAAAGGGGCTCCATCCTTGGGACGGCGAAACGGAAGCGCGTTACAACGGTCCCAAGCCCCCCTACGAGTTCCTGGATACGGACAAAAAATACTCATGGGTCAAGGCGCCCCGCTATGACGAAAAGCCCATGGAGGTAGGCCCCCTGGCCAGGGTACTGGTGGCGTACGCCTCCGGCCACAAGGAGGCCAAGGCGGCGGTGGATATGGTGCTGAACAAGCTGGGTGTCGGCCCCGAGGCGCTCTTCTCCACGTTGGGGAGGACCGGGGCCCGCGGCATCGATTGCCTGCTGATCGCCCGCCAGACCCCAACATGGCTGAACGAGCTGATCGTCAACATCTCCAAGGGGGATTACCGTATTCATGCCAACGAGAAATGGGATCCGAGCGAATGGCCCGCCGAGGCCAGCGGCTACGGCTGGCATGAGGCGCCGCGCGGCGCCCTGGGACATTGGATCAAGATCAAGGACCAGAAGATCCTCAACTACCAGGCGGTTGTCCCCTCCACCTGGAATGCCTCTCCCCGTGACGCCAAGGGGCAGCGCGGACCCTATGAAGCAGCCCTGGTCGGAACCCCGGTGGCAGATCCCGCCAAGCCGCTCGAGATCCTGCGCACCATACATTCCTTTGACCCGTGCCTGGCCTGCGCCGTTCACGTGGTGGATGCGACCGGCAACGAAGTGATCAAGGTGAACGTTTCCTAGTTTCCGCCCGGAAAGGGTTCTTTTCCGCCCATGCTGCGTCAATCTTCGGGCTTGTTTGTGCGGCGTACCGATGTACGCCTCCGCGCAATCCCTCGATTTCCTGGCCTGGACGACAACGAGCAGAGCGAGTTGGACCGCGAAGGCGCTCCGAAGGAGGCGACCATATGGTCGAGTCAAAAAGCCCTCCTTTCCGAATCGGAAACGACTTGTTTCTCATCCAGAGTTTCCGGATGAGAAACTACCTAGAAAGGGGGCCGGTATGAGCGAGCAGTGCAAATTCAAGAATTACATCTGGGAATTGCCGGTGCGCTGGTGTCACTGGATCAATGTGATGTGCATCGTCGTGTTGTCGGCGACCGGTTTCTTAATCGGCACGCCATTCTCGTTCGGCCGCTCGGCATCTGATTTTACGATGGGATGGATTCGTTTCATCCATTTTACTGCGGCCTATCTGTTTACCATCAGCGTGATCTCGCGGGTGATCTGGTCGTTCATCGGCAACAGGTACTCCGGCTGGAAGGAATTTTTCCCCCTTGCCACCGGCCAGGGGCGCCATAAGATGAGCAGAATGCTGCGGTACTATCTGCTGCTCGACAAGGATGTGCCTGAGACCGTCGGGCATAATCCCCTGGCCACGACCGCTTATATCGGCCTGTTTTGCGTCTACTCCACCGTGATCCTGACCGGTTTTGCGCTGTATGCCGAGCATGCGCCCGGCTCTCCGATGCACCGGGCTCTCGATTTCATGTATGTTATGTTCAGCAGTCAGGGGATGCGGCTGACCCACCATTTCTGTATGTGGCTGATCTTCGGCTTTGTCGTCAACCATATCTACAGCGCCTGGTTGATGGACATCAAGGAACACGGCAGCGAGATCTCCAGCATGTTCTGCGGCTATAAGTTCACGGTGAGAAAAGAAGAGGATTAACCTAGAAAATGCTCAGATCGAAGATACGGGCTTGTGCGGTTCTAATGGTTGTTGTGCCTCTGCTTGGAGGGTGCAACAATGAAGCACCGCAGAATGTGGATCGCCCCCCGGCGCCGCCGCTCGAGCAGCAGTTGAGAAGGGGCGAAGATCTGTTCAAGCAGTACTGCGCCCCCTGCCACCCTGATGGCGGCAACGTCAGCGACCCCGAACGGACCCTGCGGGGCTCGGCCCTGCGCTCGCACCATATCACCAAGACCCGGGATATTGTGCACATCATGCGCAACCCCATTTCACGCATGATCAGCTTTGACGCGGCAACCCTTTCCGACAAGGATGCCACTGCCATCGCCGACTATGTGCTCTACACTTTCAAATAGAGAAGGGCGCAGCAGCCGGAACGGCCAAAAGCCCGCATCATTAGGGAGCTTATAGATGATTCTCCGTTTCGGTGAATGGTTTAAGTTGAAAAAATCCGTGATTTTCTCTGTGTCTTAGTGATTCTGTGGCCTAACTGCCGTTTTAAGGATTATGGTTGCATTTCGGTGTCGTGAAAGTTGGCGCGCAGTGGCGCGCTTTTTTTTCGAAGCGGGAGAAGGCTATGAATTCATGTGCCGATACATGTACGGCCATTCTGGTGCTCGGCATCGGCAACTTGGTGATGGGCGATGACTGGGCAGGCGTGCGGGTTGTCCAGGAACTTCAGAAGCGCTATCTCTTTCCTCCCCATGTGGAGATCATGGATGGGGGCACCTTGGGACTGGACCTCCTGCCCAAGCTGGAGGGGATCGGGCGGCTTTTGGTGGTGGATGCGGTTGAAACGGGTGGCAAGCCGGGAACGCTGGTGCGTCTGTCGGGGGAGGAGTTGCCGATTGCCCTTCAAACCAAGGTTTCTCCGCACCAGATGGGACTCAAGGACCTTCTTGCCGTGGCGGAGCTGATGGGACACGCCCCCCGGGAGATGGTGCTGGTCGGTATCCAGCCTGCCGATATCGGAATGGGCGCTGAACTCTCTCCGTATGTTGCTGAACAGCTTGAGGAAATGATAGCCAATGTAGTGACAAAGCTGAATGAATGGGATGTTGAAATACGTCCCGTCTAACCGATCGTCTTTTTCATTTCCAGGACATTCCCGCCATTGGTCTTTTTGTATTCCACGGAATCCATCAATGACCGGATGATGAAGATGCCGCGCCCCTTTTCGCCGAGTTGGTCCGCTTCGAAACTGGGATCGGGCACACTGGTGAGGTCAAAACCCAGCCCGCTGTCATAAACCTTGATGCATATCTCCTGGTCGGAGGCGCTGATGCGAATCTGGATATCCTTATCAGGGGCGGCTGCATTGGCGTGTTTGATGGCGTTTACCACAGCCTCGGTCAGCACCACATTGAGGTGGTGCGCCAATGCTTCCCGGTCCCCCTTGAAATGGCCCAACTCCCGCACCAAATTCTCGCCGATCTTACCGATCATGCCCAGGTAACGGGTCTGGTTGGGTACAACTATCTCTATGTCGATGCTGTTCTTCATGACAACCTCGCGGGTGAGAAGCTGCTTGAACGTGAGTGTGGGCCGCGCTCAGTAGCTTTCCAGCGCATCGTCAACGGTCGGAAAGATGTCGAATACCCGATGCAGGCGGGTCAGCTCGAACATCGACTTGACCTGGCTCTGGAGTCCGGAGAGTTTGAGGCTCCCCTGGCGCGCGGATGCATTCTTGAATCCGGATACCAAAACCCCCAACCCGGAACTGTCGATGAAGCGCACCTCTTTGAGATCGATCAGCAGGTCTTTCATCCCACTGTCGAACAGACGGTTCAGTTCGGCCTTGAGCTCGTCGGAGTTGTGGGCGTCAAGGCGCTCCTCCTTTACGTAAATAACCCTGACGGCTCCGTTTTCTTCGATCTTCAATTGCATGGGTAACTCCTTTCGTTCTG
Organism: Oryzomonas sp.; assembly: GCA_050013355.1. Taxonomy (GTDB): domain Bacteria; phylum Desulfobacterota; class Desulfuromonadia; order Geobacterales; family Pseudopelobacteraceae; genus Oryzomonas. The sequence goes on along the minus strand of JBEKFJ010000066.1, from coordinate 983 downwards.
TGTCTCCCTGGCGTCAGTGCCGGGAAACGGTGGTGGTTTACAGGATTTTGAGCACAACCAGCGAGATATCGTCCTGAAGGGTTTCGGAAGCGGTGAAGTCTCTGACCGCCGCATAGAACGAATCGATGATCTCCCGGGCCGGCAGGTGCCGTAGCGTGCCCAGGAGAGCGCATACCCGCTCGTTTCCGAATAATTCGTCACTGCCGTTGCGCGCCTCGGTCAAACCGTCCGTATAGAAAAGCAGCACATCGCCCGTCTTAAGATCGAAACTGCGCTCCTCGAATACCACCGAGGTCTTGACGCCGAGAATCAAGCCTTCCGTATCAAGCTCTATGCACGAATGCCCTCCATCGCGACTGATCATGGGACGGTTGTGACCGGCATTGGAGAAGGAGAGACGACCGGTGGCGGAGTTGTACTTGGCGTAGAACATGGTGATGAACAGCTCGGCGCGGGTCAGATCATCATAAAGCTGGCTGTTGAGGATTTGCAGAATGGCGCTGGCGCTGTGGGCCGAATTGACCTGGGCGCGCAGCAGGGTGCGCACCTCGGCCATGATCAGGGCCGCGCCGACGCTGTGCCCGGAAACGTCGGCGATCAAGAGATCGACGGTGTGGTCGTCCCGTTTGAAAAAATCATAATAATCACCCCCCACATGGGCGGCCGAGATACAGCGGCCTGCCATATCCATTCCGAACATTTCCGGAGCGGCGTCGGGCAGGAGCGATATCTGGATCTGCTGGGCGATCTCCATATCCCGCATGACCCGCGCCTTTTCCAGGAGAGCCTGCTCCTTCTCATTCCGTTCGCGCTCTTTGGCCTCCATCTCGCGAACAATGGTGGCCGCCTGGGCCAGTTGGCCCGCCAGGCTGCACAGCAGGCTGATGAACTCCTCAGTGAATATTCCCGTGATCGACTTGGAAAAAACCGATAGAACCCCCAATGAAGGTTCTCCCTCGCGGAAGATTGGGATATACGCACAG
>JBEKFJ010000065.1:0-12699 GCA_050013355.1 Oryzomonas sp. | reverse complement strand
TTTCGCAGGTGACCTCGTAGGAATCACCCTTGACGCCGCTGTAATACACCACACCGGCCGGTGCTTTCGTAGGGTAGAGATGCAGATCGTGGTACGGGGTTGCCACCTGCTGCGCCACCTCGCAATGCACCGTGGTTACACCGTGCAGCGGGAAAAACCGGCTGCCGAGCCTCGCCACCAGCCGGGACAGCTCGTTGGCATCGCCGCCGATAACACATTCATCGGGAGTGTTGACGATCAGAAGATAGGTACGGGGGAATTCCGGCAGCGCCTCCCGGACCGCCTGCTCCGGGGCCGCGACGACTCCGAGGCTCCAGTTCACGGTCTCGCCTTCTTCCAGACCCCAGGCCTGCTTGGCCGCGCGGCACTCGCCGGCCAGATCGTCGGTAAACAGGGTCGAGTCCTTCATGCGGCCATACATACCGTCCCGGTCGTGCCACGCCCGCTGGGAAAAGAGCCCCGCCGACTCACCAAGGCTGTAGCCGATGACAGCGGCAGGGTGGATGCCGAAGCACTGCACCAGATCGCTGACGGCGCAGCCGGTGGCCACCTGGCCGAAAATCACGGCCCGATGATCGTCATTGATCCGGGATGATGCTGCACCGTTCCAGAATAACTCCGGCTGGAACTGCGCTCGTAGAAGAAGGTTTTCAGCGTCCTGCCGGCGCAAAATATCCGGCCAGCGGCTGAACAGTTCCATCCCCATGCCGGCATAGTGGTTGCCGGAACCGGGAAAAACAAAGGCTATCTTTCCTGTTATTCCGAGGGGTTCTGATGAATAGAAGAGCCGGTCACGCAGAGCCGGTGGAATGGCAGGAACTGTGTCGCTATTCTTCAATGTGGAGCGGCCGAGATCAATCAACACAGCCAACTCATCACGATCCCGAGCAACCATGGCCATGGCGAGCGCTGTGCCGGCAGCTGCCGCAAAGCTTGGATACCAGGCGGCTGACAGATCGTAGATGGTGGCGGAAGATCCTCGCGCCATATCCTCAAGCAGGCCCAACTGCTCCAGAAGCTTAGCGGTCGTATCTCCGGCAATGGCGAACAGCGCTTCAGACCCCGCTCCGAGCGGAGCGTTACGACTCGTTTCAGCGTCGGACGGAGCGCAGTCCCACCCTTCCAGGACCACATGGCTACACGAACCGTCAATACCACGGACACTGACTCCGGCACGGCGCGGGCCTTCGTCCCGATTGCGAAGCCAGTAGCGGGAGGATCGGGGAAAATAAAGGGGCGACTGTTCCGGGAGAACCGGAGCGGCTGATGCCAGACCCCGGCAGCCGGGAATGATTTCATGGTACAGAGCAAGACAGCCGCGCACCAGCGACGCAAGGCCGGAAGCTGAACCGCTGTGACCGATGTCGCCTTTGACGCTGCTGACGGCGCATGAACGGGCCAAAGAAGCATCTGAAGCAAACCAGGATGCCAGGGCAGATGCTTCGCCGGAGTCATATTCGGGAGTGCCGTCGGCGCTCGCTTCAACAAAGCTGATGGATTCCCGGGGAACTCCTGCATCTGCATAGGCTTTGTCGAGGGCATGGCGATAGGTTTCATCCCAGGAAACCACTGGGTCGCCGCTTGCGGAGCCGATGCCTCGAATAACGGCATAAATCCGGTCACCATCTTGCTCGGCATCTTCCAGCCGCTTGAGTACGACGGCACAGGCACCTTCGCCGATCACGGCTCCATCGGCCGCGGTGTCAAACGGTGTGCCGGTTCCAGAGCGGGAATAGGGTTGCACGGCATGCCGACCGAGAACGGCCCTCAGGTCGCCGGCCAGATCTACGGCACCCACCAGCGCCTGATCCAGTTCACGATTCTGAAGCTGGCGGATGGCGACCTCCAGTGCCCTGACGCCGGAACTTTCTTCACTGGAGATCGTAAAACTTGGCCCGCCGATGCGAAATTCGCGGGCGATCCTGCTGGCCACAACGCTTCCGAGCGCACCCATGGTGCGGTTGGCGGTCAGGGGAGGTCCGGCAACAGCCCGAAGCCGGGACGTCCATTCCGTCAACTCTTCCGGCGTCAGCTCCCGTCCCAGTTCCCGAGCCCAGCGGGATGCCTGTCCGGGCAGAGCCCAGCGCAGGCTGAAGTTGGTGCTGTTCAGGTCAAGGGCGATGCCGATAAAGACGCCGGTAGAGGCGTTATCGTCCCGGTCGCACCCCGCATTGTACATCGCCCCTGCCGCCGTTTGCAGCATGAGCAGTTGTTGCGGAAGCATCTCCTCAATCTCGCGGGGAGGAATACGGAAGCTGTTGGCCGGCAGCGCCACCTCATCCATGGTAAAACCGGCGAACGGCGTCGCATCCAAACCTTCCGTGCGGAACCATTTGCTCTTGGATGCTCCATGCCACGCTTTTGGAGGAGTCAGGGCAGCTGCGTCATCGCCGACAAGTACCCGCTCCTGAAACGCCTGCAGCGATTGCCACTGGCCGAAACGGGCATCCATGCCGACTACGGCGATGGCGTTGTCTTCTGTCTCCAAGACCTTAGACTTTGTGTCAGTCGCACCCTCTTGAAGGAGAGGGTGCATGGCGGCAGATGAGGAGTGCGGCAGCCATTCCTCTATCAGCAGATGTGCGTTGATGCCACCGAAACCAAAGGCGCTGACGGCAGCACGTCGGGGGATACCGTCGCCCCGTCGCTGCCAGGAGGTTGGTGATGTCAGGACGCGAAACGGGCTGTTGTCCAGTTTCATGCCGGACTGCGGCGTGTTGAAATTGGCTGTGGGGGGGAATGTTTCGTTCTGCATGGCCAGCAGCACCTTGGTCAGGGCAGCGCCGCCTGCAGCGGTCAGCAGGTGGCCGATGTTGGACTTGACGGAGCCGATGATACAGCGCGCATCGTCCCGGCCGACGTCGGACCAGAGCTGTTTGAGACTGGCAACCTCAACCGCGTCGCCGATCGGGGTTCCGGTGGCGTGGCATTCGATCAGATCGACATCACCCGGCTGCCAGCCGGCCCGCTGGTAGGCGGCACGCATGGCGCGCAGTTGCCCTTCCGACATGGGAGCCAGCAGACTGCCGCCGACGTCGTTGGCCAGGCCGACCCCCCTGATAACACCGTAAATCCGGTCGCCATGCGCCACGGCGTCTTCAGTCCGTTTGAGCAGGAACAGACCGGCGCCTTCGCCGACTACAAGGCCGTCACCAGATGCGTCAAAAGGGGAACAGACGCCCCGTTTTGAAAGGGCGCGCAGCTGGGAGAACCCCATCTGGGTAAAGAGCGGATCGGGACGCGAAACGCCTCCGGAAAGCATGGCATCGGCCCTGCCGGACAGCAGTTCGTCCATTGCCAGTTTCAGGGCATACAGCGATGAGGCACAGGCAGCGTCGAGCGTACAGCTGCCGCCACCCAAGCCGAGAGCCCGAGCCAGGATTCCGGCGGGGAGGCCGGCGGGAAAGCCGTTGAGCGGCGAACAGGGAGACGGAGCTGAGGCAGATCCGAGCAACTGTTCCTCGAAGGTACGCCCCAACCAGTTGTGTGTCAGGACGGAGGAGGTTTCACTCGGCAGCGCCAGGTTGCCGATGATGATTCCTACACGGGAGCGGTCCAGCGGTGCGGTGACGCCATCATCAAAGGCACGTTTCCCGGCATGGATCAGAAGATGAAAGAGCGGATCGAGCCTGTCGAGCAGCGCCGGATCGATGGCAAGATCCGGAAGAGTTGACGCCGACGGGAGCCGGTCGATGAAGCAGCCGCGGCGGGAATAGACGCAATCGGCTTTTCCCGGTTCAGGATCGAATACGGAGTCGGCCGGAACCATCCAGCGGCCGTCAGGAACCTCGCGAAAGGCGCTGCGGCAACTCCTGATGTTGTCCCAGAAAGCTGCCAGGTCGGGCGCATCGGGAAATATGCCGCCGATGCCGACTATGGCTACGGTAGAACGGTAATCCGCCATCAGGCAACTTCCAGCTCTACACACCCCGGTTGTGCCAGTTGATTACGCCGGAAAGCCTTTTGCAGGGAGGGGTCGATGACGCACTCATAATTTTCCAGGCGAGCAATCAGCTTGCCGCTGGTCCGGTCAAGAAATTCAATATCGGCGGATGCACCATGATTCCGTTCCGCGGTGACCCTGATCACGATCTGGGCGCCTTCACGGGGGAAGTTCTCCTGGAACTGGCGGTACCTTCCGGCAAACGACGGAAGTGAACCGGAACCGGAGCGTTCGAAACTCCAGAGGATCATCAACTGAAAGGCACAATCCACAACCAGCGGATCGGTCAACCAGATATTCCGCAGCGGTTGTTTGATCCAGACCTCAGGTTTCGGGGCAGCCTTGGCAAGCGCGGTAATTCCCTTGGGAGAGCAGCCGCCGACCTGTTCGATCCCTTTCAGGTCCGCCCCGTGGAAGAGACGCTCATGGTCGTAGATGGTGTCGTTGCCCGGAGTGTATGGTGAGGTCGGGACATCGACAATAGAGCGAATCCCTTCCGGCAGCTTAGATGCAAGCACAATCTCGGCGCGAAAGTGCAGAATGCTCTGTCCGTCACCGGTGCTGCCGGTCAGTTCGACCGGAACGACGAAGAGGGACTCATGTTTTTCGGCGCGGCCGGCCATGATGCGGAGCGTACAGGTGCTTCCCTGATCGAAGATGACCCCCTTGCAGCTGCGCAGGTTATTAAACCCGTGGAACCGGAAGCCGGGGTTGCCGTGCAGGGCGCCGTGAGCCAGCCACTCAACGGCCATGGCCATGGGAAGAACGGCCTTGCCGTCAATCACGTGGGAACGGATGAAGGGATAATCCTCAACGGTGAGGTTCAGGCGGAATGCCTCGGCAAGCGGCGTCTCCGGAATTGGCGCGGCAATTGCGAGCGAACTGGCGGTCACCCCCGCCAGGGCAATAATTTCAACCGGTTCACTCGTAGCGGCAATCTCGCGAACCAGCAGACGGCCACCTTCTTTCATGCCGATCAGACCGATCCCTTCACCGGCAAAGACCTTTTTCAATGACGGAGTAACCATGCCGCCATCCCATGGTCCCCAGTTTATGCTGACGGTCCGGCACGCGGAACGGCGGCGAGACTCGGCCTGGGCCAGTTTGTTGAGCACTTCGTTGGCAACGGCGTAATCAACCTGGCCGCTCCGGCCAAAACGGCCCGTCGTGGAAGAAAACAGGGCAATAAAACGCAGGTCGTCCTGCGCGGTTGCGGCAAGCAATGCCCGTAATCCCTTCACCTTGGTGCCGTACACCAGGGAGAACTGTTCCAGGGATTTTTCGCTGATGAGTCGATCGGCCAGGACCCCGGCGCCATGTACGATACCCCGGATGGTACCGAACTCCCGGCGGATTTCAGCGAGCAGTGCGGAAACGGCGGCAGCATCACGAATGTCCACGGAGCGGTATATTGCCCGGCCACCTGCCTGTGCGACTCTCGCCAAAGTTTCCTTGAGTTCCCGACCGGCGGCGATGGCTCGGTATCGTCCCTCAATCTCCCTGGGGTGAAGTTTTTCGGCAGTATGCTCCAGGATGGCCCGTTTTATCTGGCTTTCATCCTGTAACGATGCCAGCCATTCCGGTTCCGTCTGAAGTTCCTGGCTGCGTCCCAGTAGAACCAGCAGCGGCTTGTGGGCTGCTGCCAGCGCAACGGCTGCTGCTGCCGTCACCCCGCGCCCCCCTCCGGTGATTACGACAACATCCCCGGTGTGTAACGGTGCGGCGCCCATTTGCGGCTGATCCGGAAGGTCAATCGTCTTCAGGGTGGTTCTGCCTGCCGGCGTCAGGCCGACTTCCAGGGGGCCGTCAAGTAAAAGCTCGCTCGCAACCGCTTCGGCCTCTGCCGTAGGATCGGTAAAATGCCAAATATCGATCGCTTTACACGATACCTCGCTCCATTCATGGGCCGCAGTCTTTGCCAGGCCGGCAAGACCGCCGGAGAGCGGGTCGTAAAGAACGGTATCGGTTCCGCAGCCGAATGAACCGTCCTGGTGGGAAATTGTTGCAAACACGGCACCGCCGTTTTCTCCGGACCTGCGCAGGGCAGTTGCTGAACTTTTCAGGAGCAGAAAGGCATTTTCGTAAAAATTGTCATCGGTTCCGCCCGAGGGGGCGCAGATCACCAGACCGGCAAGATCAGCCCCGGAGGCATTCATAAACGCGTCCTCGATACGAACCAACTGAATGTTACGTCCCGTAGCACTCAACAGGGCACATAGCTTGGCGGAAAAATCCGAACCGTCATCCGTAATCCAGATTGTTCCTGTATCCGCCAATGGCAGTTTTTGTGCAGGAGCAGTCAGCGGGACCGGTACAATGGTGCTTCGGTAGATCATTTGGACGGAATTGCTGTTGTCACCGGATACGTCGGCAGCGTTTACAGCTTGTGAAGATGCCGGTCCATCCACGGCCACTGGAGTGGCGGCACCGGCACTCAGATGACGGGCAATTTCACCCAGCGTATGTAAGGTGCCCAGATGCTCAGGGCCGATGACCGGTGATCCGGGCAGGTGTTCCTGAAGTGCCGACAGGATCTCGACCCGTTTGATGGAATCTATACCGAGATCGGATTCCAGCCCCATCTCCATTTCCAACATCTCCACCGGATAGCCGGTTTTCTCGCTGACAACCGCCAGGAGGGTTTCGGTAATGCTGGACAGTGAGGCAGGCGCGACCCCGCTCACCCGGCTGTCAGCCGATGATGGAGTTGAAGCAGCGCCTACACCCAGATGGGCGGCAATTTCTCCCAGTGTGTGCAGGGTGCCCATGTGTTCCGGTCCGATGACCGGTGAACCGGGGAGGCGTTCCTGAAGGGCCGAAAGAATCTCGACCCGCTTGATGGAGTCGATACCGAGGTCTGAATCGAGTCCCATTTCCATTTCCAGCATCTCAACCGGATAGCCGGTTTTCTCGCTGACCACCGCCAAAAGGATTCCGGCGATGTTGGACGGTACGGGTGACGCTCCGTTCACAACCGGGGTGACTATTGATGCAGAGGTGGAACCGGCGTCCAGATGGGTGGCAATTTCACCGAGGGTATGCAGGGTTCCCAGGTGTTCGGGGCCGATGAGCGGTGAACCGGGAAGGCGTTCCTGAAGGGCCGACAGGATTTCGACCCGCTTGATGGAGTCGATGCCGAGGTCTGAATCGAGTCCCATTTCCATTTCCAGCATCTCAACCGGATAGCCGGTTTTCTCGCTGACCACCGCCAGCAGCGTTTCGGCAACTCGGTCCGATTTCGGCTGAGCAGCTGGAACAGCCGTCACTGCAGGTTTAACCGCTGGTGTCACGACCGCAGTGGTGACTTCCGGCGCAACGGCCGAGGCAACCGTGGTTGAGGCTGTTGTCGGAAACGATACTGGCGAAGGAGTGATGCCCACCCCCTGAAGAATCCGCTGCTGCTGTTCGAGCAGCATCTGGATGGCCTTTGCGGCGGTATCCTGTCCTTCCAGGAAGCGGCGGTGAAGCTGGGCGGTCTCGTCCTGAATCCGCGTAAGCGCCGACATCCCTTCCCGGGTGACCTTCAGTGACTCGGCCAGGGCATCGCGAGATACGGCTGATGGAGCCGCCAGTGGAGCTGGCGTAACCGTGGCAGCAGGCAGGGAAACGGGCGTGGCAGCGGCTGACATTACGGTCTGACGAGGAGGTGCCGCAGGGCGTTTCGCCTTCGGTTTGACATAATTTGCGCCGCTCAGGTTCATGGTCAGCGCCGGTTTTTTGCTGTTGGCACGCGGAGCGGGGCAATACCCTTCATCCCAGCCGGTCAGGGTAATATCATGGCCAAGCACAGCAAGCTGTGCCAGGCAGCGGGCCAGATCGGCAACCCCGGAGCGTCTGCCGACGGATGCATCAAGTGCGACAGTGGTAAATGGACGGCCGGCAAGTATGGCGGATACAAGGCCACTGAGACGAGCTCCCGGACCAATTTCCACAAACGTACGGACTCCGGCGGCATACATGGCTTCAATTTCGGCAACAAATTCGACCGGACGGGCCAGTTGTCCGGCCAGCAGTGCTGCTGCTTCGCCCGCCGCGACCGGGTACTCAGCCGCAGTACTGTTCGCATAGACCGGAAGCGACCCGTCCGCAATGGCGATTTCCGACAGGGCAGCCAGCAGCGGGGCAGCGGCATCGGCTACCAGTGGGCTGTGGAATGCCGCGGCAACGGTCAGGCGTTTGCAGGAAAGTTTAGCGGCAGTACAAGCCTCGGCGGCCCGGGCGATCTCGGCGCTCCTGCCGGAGAGAACGGCCTGGTTCGGCGCATTACGGTTGGCTATGACCAGATCAAGTGTTTCATCGCTGATCAGCTGCTGCACATCGGCCAAAGGTGCGGACACTGCCAGCATGGTGCCCCGGTCGCCGTCTCCGACGGCCATCATTTGTCCGCGCAGGCGGGACATGGCATGGAACGAGGTTTCATCAAGCCGTCCAGCCGCACAGAGGGCGGTAAGTTCCCCGTAACTGTGACCGGCAGCGGCATCAGGAGCAAAGCCGAACGATTCCAGAACCCGCAGGGCGCCGAGGCTGACCGCACCGATGGCGGGCTGGGCGGCGTCGGTGGCGCGCAGAGCTGCGTCCGCTGCATCCCGGTCAGCGTCACTGAATGGGGTAGGGGGATAGATCAGGTCGGACAGGCTGCTGCCGGTAGCCGTGCCGAACTCCCGGTCCGCGGCGTCGAGACATGCCAGCATGGCAGGGAAACTACAGGCGAGATCGCGCAGCATCCCGGTGTACTGGGCGCCTTGACCGGGGAACAGCATACCGACCTTGCCGGGTACGGCGCCGGTTGCATACCAGGCGCCGTCAGGGGTACTCCAGGAAGCAGCCGGTTGTTTGCGAAGCATGGTTACGGCGTTATTGCAGAGTGATTTCAGTACGGTTTTTCCCTGCTCGACAACCAGCGCCAGACGGCACGGGGCGTTAGTATCGAAGGATGAGCGGAGCTCTGCCCCCATGGCGCGGATTTCACTCCAGACGACCGTTTCGGCACAAGCGGCAAGCGCTTTTTCCAATAACAGGGTATCGGCAGCGGAGAAGGGGAGTATCTGGACGGTGCCGTCCCAATCTGCCACAGTGGCAACAGGTGAATATTCTTCGAGTACCACATGAAAGTTTGAACCGCCGAAACCGAGGGCACTGACCGCTGCCCGGCGCGGCTGCCCGTTGCGGGAAAGCCAGGGCCGCTTGTGGCTGGTGAGATAGAACGGTGACTGTCCGTCTGAGACCTCACGCAGCGGCTGTTGCACCTTGATGGTGGGGGGGATGACCTTGTGGTGCAGCGCCAGGGCTGCCTTGATCATTCCGGCGGCACCGGCGGCCGCCTTGGTATGGCCGATCTGCGACTTGACTGAACCGAGAGCGCACCACGGTTTGGAGGCTTTGCCGTAGATCTCGCGCAGTGCCGATACTTCCACCGCATCACCAACCTTGGTGCCAGTGCCGTGGGCTTCCACCAGGGCGATACTGTCCGGAGAAACGCCGGCGCGCTGATAGGCGTCTTTGATGGCCTTTTTCTGGCCGGAGGCACTGGGGGTGTAGATCGCCTCACCCTTGCCGTCACTGGAAGAACCGACACCGCGAATCACCGCGTAGATCCGGTCTCCGTCGCGCTCCGCATCTGCAAGTCGCTTGATTACCATGATGCCGAGCCCTTCACCCAGGATGGTGCCGTCACCGGAGGCGTCGAAAGGCTTGATATCGCCGCTTGGCGACAGCGCCGGGGTCTTGCTGAAGCACATATACATGAAGATATCGTTGAAGGTGTCGATGCCACCGGTGACCACCATATCGGACTTGCCGGTTGCCAACTCCATTGACGCCAAGTGCAGGGCACTGAGCGAACTGGCGCAAGCGGCATCCACCACACAGTTGGTACCTCCCAGGTCGTACTGCTTGCTGATTCTTCCGGCAACAACATTGCCGAGCAGGCCGGGGAAGGAATTTTCCTGCCACGAAACATAGGAATCGGAGATGCGCTGCACAACGTCTTCTGCGGTTGAATCGTCCACCCCGGCGTCCTTGAGGGCCGCCCGCCAATGGGGATGCCCGAGACGCGCGGCCAGAGGGATAACCAGTTCAAGTGTGCCGGTAACCCCCAGTATGACGCTGACCCGGTCGCGGTCATAGCTCCGGTCGGCGCCATAACCGGCATCTTTCAACGCCTGGCCGGTCGCCACCAGTCCCAGCAGTTGCGAGCTGTCTATTGCTTCCATGGTGGCGGGCGGAATATTGTATTCCATCGGATTGAAAGGAACTTCGGACAGAAATCCGCCCCGGCGACCGTACGTCATGTCCGGTGCTTTGGGATCCTGATCATGGTAGTCCGCCACGTGCCAGTGGGTTGCCGGGATGTCGCTTATGGCGTCTATCCCTTCGCGAATATTAGCCCAGTACGTGCTGCTGTCTTCGGCACGGGGGAAGAGGCAGCCGATTCCTATGATAGCCAGCGGTACGGTGCTGGGTGTGGTGGTCAGATTGGCATTGGCCTGAGTCACGTGAGGTACTCCTTGATGTGTATGTCTTCGAGCGGTTCTATACGGAAATCGGCGGGAAGTTTGATGTCCTGATACCGGAGGATGTTAGCGCGAGTGAGCAGGGCCGCTCCGAACAGAAGATTGCGAGCAACCGTCGCCACCCGGCGCTGCTCCGGGGCCGCCAGAAAGCTACCGGCAGTCCATTCATTGAATGCGCCCATGGCCGGTCCGCACCAGACCTGGTAGTCCATCGTGCGGGTTGAAGCGCCATCCTTGGCCCAGTGGGCGGCCTGTCCCAGATACCAGCGAAACACGAGCGCCATGAGGTGCTTCGGATCCCGCTCTGCACGCTCGACCTGGTGTGGATCGCGTTGCAGGAAATAGGCCCGGGTGTCGCGCCATATATCGGCAAGGGGGGCCAGGAATAACGTTTTTTCGAGTTTATCCCGTTCAGGAGCGGGGATACTCTCCAGCCCTTCATGGCTGCGATACATGTCGTACAGCTTAGCTGCCCTCATAGGAAACATGGTGCCGCGCTTCAATACCTGTACCGAAACGCCCATTTCGAACATGTCCGCGGCCGGCGCCATGATCACATCGGCTTGACGGGTTTCCGCCAGCATCCGGCGCACAACATCTGATGTTCCGGATTCGGCGCAGGCCTGGTTGACGGAACCGGTCATGATGTAGGCGGCTCCCATGGCAAATGCGGCGGTAGCGGCGGCCGGGGTGGCGATCCCGCCAGCCAGTCCGACCCGCAGCTTAACAGCATACCCGAACTTCTGCTCCAACCGGCCGGCCAGGGAGGCGATGGTCGGGAACAGGGCGATGGCCGGGCGGTTGTCGGTATGACCACCGGAATCGGCTTCCGCGGTGATTTCCTGCGCCATCGGTATCCGGGCGGCCAACTTAGCCTGCTCGGCAGTGATGGCCCCCTCGTCCAAGAGCTGTTGCAGGAGTTTTTCCGGTGGCGGCGAAAAGAATTTTTCGGCAAGTTCTTCCCGCGATACCTTGGCGATAATCCGGTTCGGCGCGATGATCGTCCCATCAGCGGCGCGATGGATGCCGTGGGTGCGGTAGCGGACTAGCGGCAGCGTCAGGGTCAGAAAAGCGGAAGCCTCCACCAGGCGAACGTTCTTGCGAATGTACAGTTCGGCAAGAGCAGCCTCCAAGTCCGGTTCGTGGGGTGAATGTATCAGGTTGAAACCGCAAGGGAAACCGGAGATCGACAGCTTGTCCACGGCTGCTTCCACGACAGAAAGCTGCAGGCCGGCAGCTCCGAAGAAACCAAGCATTCCGGAACGCCCCAACTCCTCTGTCATGGCAACAGAGCTGATCCCCTTGGCCATTGAACCGCCAAGATATGGATAGTTGATCCCGATTTCGCGGCAGAATTCCTGATCGCCAAGTTGGTCCGGCATTAGTGGCGGGACGTAAACGGCACGAGACAGGTTGTCCGGTCCTACGAAACTTATGTGGACAGGGTGTGAAAGTTTCCGTAGAGCTTCTGTGATGTTGTGGCCTGTATTTGTGGAAATCAAATGAGTGAACTCGTTTCACTGGGTTTAATTAACGCCGGTAGCTGTCACATGAACATACTCTGCATATAATCGTACAGAAAACACAAATATCATTCTTATAATAAATTGCGAAATCTTACAAGAAATAGACTTGTCTGGTGTCGTAACCGACCATGTTGTCGAGGCCCTGCTCGGCAAAATCGAAGCGAGACTATGTGAATTAGCCCACCTCTCTCGGGGTGGGCTTTGTTTTTTTTACGTACTTCTTTAGACTCTATGCCAAAGCAACAAATACCTTTCCCCAGCAGGAAACACCAATGGCCTGAGACGGTATGTGAACCTCTTCAGTCACCGGTTACATCGACGAGAACTGGCGTTCGAGACCTTTTGGGTCTTTTGACCACAATTCGAACACCTGCAAAGACATGGGATCAGGGAAGATATCTTCCTGACCCGCCAGGATGCCTTTGACGATGTTCTCCGCTGTTACCTGAGCACTGGTTTTCGGCATGTCCAAGTCACGGGCCATATCGGTATCGATCGGGCCCGGGAAGATGGCGTGCACGAAAATGCCTTTGGCCTTCAATTCAGCGCGCATCGCCTGCGTTGCGGAAAAGAGCGCAGCTTTTGAGGCGCAATAGCCGCCACTGACGGAGAAGCTGGCGAGACCCACAACAGATACGACATTGGCAATGGCGCTGCTGCCTCGCTTCTCCAGCACCGGCACAAAGGAGCGGACCACATTGAGCGTGCCCAGATAATT
>JBEKFJ010000064.1:0-15331 GCA_050013355.1 Oryzomonas sp. | reverse complement strand
ACTACCCTTTATAATGGATTGCTGCTATTAATATTATTGATATTACTTTGCCTTGTAGCATGTTTTCGGGGCATAAACCAGAAAAAACCAATGGAGTATCGTGAGTGAAAAAAGTTGTCGCCCTTGCCGTTCGTGCCGCCCTGGTCATCGTGACCTGTTCCGGTCTTGTCTCCTGTCAGGAAGAACTGAAACCCGCAACCGGCACCACTACAACCACTGCCCCGGCCGCATCCAAGCCGGCCTCCCCGGCGCCTCCGGCCTCCTCGGCTCATCTTGCGCCACCGGCGCCATCCAAGCGGCAGCAGTTGCTGAACACAGAGGTCCGGGCGCTCTACATCACCTCCTGGACAGCCGGGATCAACCGTTTCCAGGTGCTGACAGACATGGTGTCCCGCTCGCATCTGAATGCCGTGGTAATCGACATCAAGGACAGTACCGGCAAGGTCGGCTACGACTCCAAGGTGCCGATGGTAGCCCAGACAGGTGCCCACGAGAAGCGTATCCGCGACCTGGACGCCGTTCTCAAACAGTGCCGCGACAAGAAACTCTATACCATTGCCCGCATAGCCGTCTTTCAGGACCCAAACCTGGCCAAGGCGCGCCCGGACCTGGCGGTAGGGAGCGGCGGCAAGCAGATTTGGAGGGACCGCAAGGGGCTGGCCTGGGTCGATCCGGCTTCGAAGGTGGTCTGGGAGTATAATCTTGCCATTGCAAAGGAAGCGGCAGCCAAGGGGTTTGACGAGGTGCAGTTCGATTACGTCCGTTTTCCGACCGATGGGAAGCTGAAGACCATGACCTATCCGGTCTACAAGCACGATGTGCCGAAGCACGAGATCATCCGCCGTTTTTTCCAGTACGTGGACCAGCAGATGAAGCCGGTGGACGTGCTGGTCTCGGCTGACATCTTCGGCCTCACCACCATGGTGGATAATGACATGAATATCGGCCAGCGTATCCAGGATGTGGCCGATTACGTGGATTTCATTTGCCCCATGATCTACCCGTCCCATTATCCCCCCGGTCATTTGGGGTATAAAAATCCGGCCGAACACCCCTATCGCGTCATCTACGACGCCTCTCTGCGGGGCGTGAAGCGGCTTGAGGGGAAGCGGGCCAGGATGCGCCCCTGGCTGCAGGATTTCAAGCTGGGGGCGGCCTACGACAAGAAGATGATCGTTGACCAGATCCAGGCAGCCCGCGACGCCAAGGTGTTCGGCTTTAGCATGTGGAACGCCCGCAACGTCTACACCGACGCCGCCTATCTGGAGAAACTGCCCGAGGCGAACCCCGCCCCGCCATTGCGGGACCAGGTGCTGGAGGATATCCGCAGGCATGACGCGGCCCTGCTTGCCATGCAGAACCACTCCACCGTGATCAGGCAGGAGAAGCCTTCCATCCACAGTCCCCGCAGAAAGTCAAAAGAGAGTTGACGTGCCCTCCTTTGTAAGAATACAGGATATCGCCGATATCCTGATCATGACCCTCCTGCTCTACCAGCTCTACTCATGGTTCCGCAGGACTCGCGCCATGCAGGTGCTGTTGGGGCTGGGGGTGGTGACCATCATCTATTTCGTCACCCGCTTTCTCGGCCTCTACATGACCAGCTGGATTCTGCAGGAGTTGGGCACGGTGTTGATCGTGCTGATCATCGTGGTGTTTCAGGCTGAGATTAGGCAGGCGTTGTACCGCTTCAGCCTTATGCGGCATTTCTTCGGCAGCCGCCAGGGGCCGCAGCAACTCAGCCGGTTTCACGAGATCGTCGATACGCTGTTCTATCTGGCGGAGAAGCGAACCGGGGCGATCGTCGTCTTTCAGCGCAGCGAGTCGCTGACGGACCTGATGTTGAATGGCGTCACCCTGGACTGCGAGATTACCCCGCAGATGCTGGAAGCTATCTTTTATGACGGCGCACCCCTCCATGACGGCGCCGCCCTGATCAGGGACGGAAGAATTGCCCTGGCGTCGTGCCACCTGCCGCTGTCCCAGAACCCGGAGCTTCCCCAGTTTTATGGCACCCGGCATCGCGCTGCCCTTGGGCTCTCGGAGCGCACCGACGCCGTCGTGGCGGTTGTTTCGGAAGAGCGGGGCGAGGTGTCGCTGGCGGTAGGGGGGGAGTTGCGCCGCCTGTCGTCCGCCGGCGAGTTGGTAACGGTCCTTGAGAACCTGATCTCCCCGGAGAAGGAACGGCCTCATGTGACCTTGAAGCAGCGGCTTTTTTCCGATCTGTTGGCAAAAACGGCAATTTTTCTGATTGTTATGGTATTCTGGACGCTGATTACCTCCCGTCAGGGAGCGATAGCCACGGTTACGGTCCCTGTCAGGCTCCATGGCATGCCGCAGGATCTGGTGCTGATGCGGAGTTCCCCTGAAGAGGTTGAGGTTCAGGTAAAATCCTTTTCCAGCCTGACGCCAACGCCGGCGAAACTTGATATCGCAGCTGATGTCGATCTGTCGGAGGTGCGTGAGGGGCAGGCTACCGTCAGGATCAGGAATTCGGACTTCAGTCTCCCTTCCGGCATGGTGGTCGGCAGTGTGAGCCCCTCGTCGATCAGTATCCGGTGCCGGTCAGGGTCGTGGTGCGGGGGAGGATGCCGCGCGGGCTCGGGGGGTATCAACTGGTCGCCTCTCCCGCGTCGATTGAGGTGGAAGGGCCGGCCGGCCAGATATCAAGGCTTGAATCGGTGGCGACGGAAGAGGTTGATGCCGACAAGCTTCTCAAGGGACAAGAATATAAAAAAAATCTGCTGCCACTGCCAAAAAACATCACTGTTTTGCGGGACGAACCGTTGACGTTGAAGCTGGTTTCCCGTCGTTCGGCGCCCCAATGACGTCGCGTTCCTGGAGCATTTATTGCATGTCAAGGATGGCAGTGTTGACTACGAAAGGATTGACATACCGGGTGATTTGTTATATAAAGGCAAAACTGCCGCACTAAAACTAGAACAGAATAGGAGGGGCAATGAAACATATCCGTATTCTCAGCGCGATCTGTCTCATCCTGCTTTCTTTCCCGCACCTGGTTCTGGCCTCCAAAACCCACGTGGCACGCAGAAGCGAATCGCTTCATTCCATTGCGCTCAAATATCACGTCTCCGTCGACGAACTCAAATCCGTCAACAACCTGAGCAGCACCCGCATTGAGCAGGGAACCCGCATCATCATTCCCTCCCATGCCGAACAAAAATCGGCAAAGGAAGCAAAGCCCCAATCGTACAAGGTTGCCAAGGGCGACACCTTGCCCGGGATCGCCAGGAAAACCGGCATCAGGATGTCCGAGCTGCGCCGGTTGAACGGCCTGAAAGGCAACAGGATCAAGGTCGGGCTAGTGCTGGCTCTGAATGAGCCTGAACCGGCAGTTGAGGAAAAGGGACCCTCCGTCGTTGCCTCCAACAGATTGCAATTGGTCAGCAAAGAGCTCTTGAACGAGCAGGAACTTTCATCAACCCTGGCTGAATTGAGTGACATCGACGCGGACCGGCCGGTTGATCTTGCCAAAAACATCGAAGAAAACAGCCAGGGCATCAACGGCTTGAAAAAGGCCGCTTACGGTTTTTTGGGGGCTCGCTACCGTTTCGGCGGCAATAGCCGCGGCTCACTCGACTGCTCCAGTTTTGTGCAGCAGGTCTTCCGGGAACAGAAGGTCAATCTTCCCCGTACCGCCCGCGAGCAGTTCAACGTCGGCAGCGAGGTCATACGGGGCGACCTGAGGAAGGGTGATTTGGTCTTTTTTCAAACCTATGCCCGCTTCCCGTCGCATGTCGGCATCTATCTCGGTAGCGGCAGAATGATCCACGCCTCCTCCCGTGACCACAAGGTGGTGATCTCTTCCATGGATACCCCCTATTACCTCTCGCGCTACCTGGGGGCGCGGCGGATCGGCTCGGCCGCCGTCGGTGACTCGATCAACTTCAGCGAATTGCTGCAAGGGGTTGAGGAAGAACAGGATGGCGATGTTATGAGCAACGACACCATGGGGCTCTCCCTGAATATGAACTAGAAGTGTATCCGACGATCAATGGTAATAAAGAAATCCGGGCTCTCTGTGTCCGGATTTTTTTGTCCGACTATGAGGATTCTTTTAACGTACATATCCGGTGTAACCGACCGCAGCGACCCTTATATCAGCCTTCTTCCCAGTGGGCTCTGCTATCTGCATGCCGTGTTGCGCGAAGCCGGCTACGATTCCATTCTGGCCAATTTCTCCGGCTGTACTTTCCCGGCGATCCAGAAGCAGCTCACCTCCCTGCATGCGGACATCATCGGTATTTCCCAATGGACCCACAACCGCCACGCCTCGCTTGAGACGGCGCGCTTGGCGCGTCAACTGAATCCCGACAGCATCATCATCATGGGAGGCGGGCACGCCACCTTCCGCTACCATGAGATGCTTGCCGACGCTTCTCCTGTCGATATCGTCGTTCTGGGCGAAGGCGAAGGGACGGTGCGGGAACTGGTCGAAAGGGTTGCGCACGGTGTGAGCTGGCGTGATGTGGAAGGGATTGCGTTTCGCGACAACGGTCGCGTCGTGTTCACGGGACAGCGTGCGCCGCTGATGACGCTCGACGAACTGCCGTTTCCCGCCCGCCATCTTGAACATTCAATCGGCGTTGACCTGGAGTTACAATCCGAATTTGTCCTGACCGCCCGGGGATGTCCATCAGCGTGCAGTTTCTGCAGTTCCCCGGGCTTCTGGGGGCGGAGGGTTCGGTTCCGCTCCCCTGAAGCAATTGTCGCAGAGATTCTGTACATTCGGGACCGCTTTGGCCTGATCTACTTCTCGTTGCGGGATGATACCTTTACCGCCGATCGTGACAGGGCCATTGGATTTTGCCGTCTCATGATTACGCGCCGGGTATCTGTTCTCTGGAACTGTCAATCCCGCGTCACCACCCTCGACGAGGAGGTCCTGACGTGGATGAAGCGTGCCGGCTGCGAGTGCATCCAACTCGGGGTTGAATCGGGATCGCCGCGCATCCTAGCCCAGCTCGACAAATCGATCCACCCTCGGCAGGTGGAACAGGCGGCGGCGCTTGTCAGAAAGGTCGGCATCAATCTTTCCGTGTACCTGATCTCTGACGTGCCCGGGGAGAATGAAGATGATATCCGCATGACCATCGAGCTTATCCGGCGCATCAGGCCTGATGACGGGTATGTTTCACCGCTGGCGTACTATCCCGGCACCCGGCTGTTTGAGCGGGCTGTAGCAAACGGCATGGTACGCCCCGGCATCTTTGAGGAAGCGTCTGATACGGCCGTCTACGCTGCGGGACAGCCGGGGCGTGCATCCCACAGAATCCTGAGGGCGCTTGCGGTCGGCGCCGCGAAGGGGCGTGAACAGCGCTTTCGGCAACAGAAGGCACTGTTGGGATATTGCGCTGCCACCAATGTGCTGGCAGGAGAGTGGTATCGGCAGCTCGGCAACAGCGGGGCAGCCGAGCGGGAGTTCCTGGAGATAACCGAGCAGGAACCGTATAACCCCTGGGGATGGCTGCTGCTGGGAGAGTTGCATGCCGAACGCGGCGAAGAACGAAAGGCAGGGGAATGTTATCGCAGGGTCCTTGCCGTGGTGCCGAACCATGGAGCGGCGCGCCGGGCACTGGATACAAAAAAAACGGGGCCGTGAAGGCCCCGCGTGTTCTGCCGGATGATCGGTGAAAGATCTATTTCACGATCCTGATGCCGGGAATGAACATGATCTTGTCAAAGGTCTTGTTCAGTGTTTTGCTCTGGAAGTTCATCATCGGCGGAGCAACGGGATACTCGATGGAGTCACCGACCTTAACCTTGAACTCGGGCAGCGCCATCCAAAGCTTTTCGCCCTTGTCATTGGCCGCTTCCACATAGGTGTAGCCGCCGGAATTCATGGTCTGGGTAACCTTCCCTTTCTGGCCTGCGCCAGCGGGGATTTCCTGTGCCTTCATGCCGGCGTGGGGGTCAGCGCCCGGTTGTCCAGGAGGCATTTGGCCCTGCGCAGGCATTGCAGCTGGTTGTTGAGGGGCTTCGGTTTTTGGTTTCTCTTTGCACCCGGCAAAGGCGAGGGCAGCGATAACAAGAAGAAATAATGCTGTTTTTTTCACCTGCAACCTCCTGATTTTTAGTAACATCTGTTTCTACCACATTTTAATCCCATGTTCCAATAAAAAAGTTGCAAAGATACGGCCTGCACAGCAGTTAATTTTCTGTGTTATAGTTTGCTTGTAGTATCTTTTCGGCAACCATGCACTCGATAGTTTCCATCCGGAAAGGGGCTTTTCCGCCCATGCGACTAAGGAGGGGCCGGATTATGACGATTCCGCGCATCCATCGGAGTATAGCATGCTTCATGCTTGCGACGGCGCTGCTTGCCCTGGTCGGTTGCATGGACAGAAAGGGGGCGGCCGCGAAAGATACCCTGATCGTGGGAATGGAATTGGCCTACCCTCCCTTCGAAATGACCGATGAAAAGGGGGCGCCCAAGGGAATCAGCGTTGACCTGGCAAATGAGCTGGGCAAGGCGCTCGGCAAGAATATCGTCATTCAGAACACCTCCTTTGACGGTCTGATCCCGGCGCTCAAAACCGGCAAGATCGACGTGATCATCTCATCCATGACCATCACCGACGAGCGCCGGCAGTCGGTCGATTTTTCCGATCCCTACCTTTCCACCGGGCTCTGCCTGCTGGTGGGGAGAACTGCACCCATCACATCAATCGATGACCTGGACAAGCCCGGTATCACAGTAGCGGTCAAAAAGGGGACCACCGGCCACACCTATGCAAGCAGGTATATCAGGAATGCCAGGGTCCTGGTGCTGGACAAGGAGGCCGCCGCAGTGCTGGAGGTCGTCCAGGGAAAGGCGGATGCCTTTATCTATGACCAGATGTCCACCTATTCCAACTGGAAGAAGAACCGGGAAACCACCCGCGCCCTGCTGAACCCCTTCCAGCGGGAGAAGTGGGGCATTGCCCTGCGGAAGGGTGATGCCCGGCTCAAGGAGCAGATCAACCGGTTCCTGGCGACGTTCCGTGAACAAGGCGGTTTCGAACGGCTGGGCGACACGTGGTTGAAAGAGCAGAAAGCCACCTTCAAGGAGCTGAAATATCCTTTCTATTTCTAACAGGTAGTTTAAAAACTATTGCGGAGAGCGGTCTGTGGCGTTGCGCGGTACTCGCAACGGAGGCCCACTACATGTTATGCCTCGGCTGCTCCGTGCCGTGCGCCTGATATCCGGCCTTCCTCATGACGTTTTTCAACAACCTGTTGATCGGGGCACGGTGCGACGATACTTCTTCATTACCCCCGACAGCCGGGGGGGCAGGATTCCGGCCGCGGCCGCCGCGGCCAGTTGGCTGGTGGTGCTTCTGTTCCTTTCCCTGCTGTTCTGGTTCGCCTTCAGTCAGGTCAGATTCGCCTGGGGCTGGGGTGCGGTCTATGCCTACCGCAACATGTTTCTGAAGGGATGGCTGGTGACGGTGGCCGTCTCCTCGGCCGCCATGCTGCTCAGCCTGCTGGTCGGCCTGGCCACGGCCCTGGCCCAGCGGGCTCCTTTCCTGCCGCTGCGCTATCTGGCGCGGGTCTATATGGAGATCATCCGCGGCACCCCTCTCCTGGTGCAGATCCTGATCTTTTTTTACGTGGTGGCCGATGCCTTCGGGATCAACAATCGTTATCTGGTGGGTGTCGTCATCCTGGCCATGTTCGCCGGGGCATATATCTCCGAGATCATCCGGGCCGGGATCGAAAGCGTCGGTGAGACGCAACTGGAGTCGGCCCGGGCCATCGGTTTCACCCGCGCCCAGATCTATCGCTACGTCATCTTCCCCCAAGTGACCCGCCAGGTCCTGCCCCCCATGGCCGGACAATTCGCATCGCTCATCAAGGATTCATCGCTGCTCTCAATCATCTCGGTCAATGAATTCACCCTCAATGCCCAGGAGGTGAACGCCTTCACCTTCAGTACCCTTGAGAGTTACCTGCCGCTGGCGGTCGGCTATCTGATCCTTACCCTGCCGATCTCCCTCTGGACCAAGCGCCTGGAAAAGAGGTTCCGCTATGCGACTTGAGGCCAAGGCTATCGTCAAAACCTATGGCGGGCATCGTGCCCTGGACGGGGTGAATCTTGACATGCCCGACATCCGTACCGTGGCCGTCCTGGGGCCGTCCGGCGGCGGGAAATCGACCCTGCTGCGCATACTGGCAGGACTGGAGGCCCCGGATACGGGTGATATTGCCCTGGATGGCGATCCGATACAGTTCAACGAGGAATACCTGCTGCGGCACCGGCGGGGTATCGGAACGGTGTTCCAATCATTCAACCTTTTTCCGCACCTGACCGCCTTGGACAACATCTCGCTCCCATTGGAAAAGGTACACGGCTACGCCGCCGATGAGGCGACTGCCTATGCCTTGCAGTTGCTGTCGCGGTTCCACCTGGCCGGGCATGCCCTCAAAACGCCTGCCCAGCTCTCGGGAGGCCAGAAACAACGGGTTGCCATCGCGCGCGCCGTGGCAATTAAACCGCGCTTGCTGCTGTTCGACGAGCCTACCTCGGCCCTTGACCCGGAAATGACCGTGGAGGTGCTGGACCTGATCGCCGAGCTGCGCCAGGAGGGAAGGCCGCTCGTGCTGGTGACCCACGAGATCGGCTTTGCCCGCAAGGTGGCCGACCACGTGGTCTTCCTCCACGAGGGGCGGGTGCTGGAGTGCGGAGAGGCGCAGCGACTGTTTGAACAGCCATCCACCCCTGAGATGCGGGGATTTTTGGACAAGGTACTGAGATACTGAAGGAGGAAAGGCATGTTTGAGTCCGCCGAGTTGGGACACAAGATCAGTAAAGCCGTCTGGAAAAAGGAGGTCCCCGAACTGCGCGAGGCTCTGCTGGACGCCCAGCTCGACCTGCTCCAGTCGAAAAGATTCCCGGTCATCATCCTGGTGGCCGGTGTGGACTGTGCCGG
The DNA here is from genome assembly GCA_050013355.1 of Oryzomonas sp. Lineage (GTDB taxonomy): Bacteria > Desulfobacterota > Desulfuromonadia > Geobacterales > Pseudopelobacteraceae > Oryzomonas. The sequence goes on along the minus strand of JBEKFJ010000064.1, from coordinate 6,398 downwards.
CAAGGGTGAAACGGTCAAAATTCTCAACGAGTGGATGGACCCGCGCCACATCGAGACACACGCCCTGCGCGACCTGACCGACGAAGAACTGGAGCGGCCCAAGATGTTCCGCTACTGGCGGGTACTGCCGCCCAAGGGAAAGATCGGAGTCTTCATCGGTACCTGGTATTCCGCCCCTTTGCTGGAAAATGTCTATGGCACCATCAAGAATGCCGAGTTGGACCAGCGGTTGGAGCGGATCATCCACTTCGAGCGGATGCTCTGCAATGAAGGAGCCCTGGTCCTCAAGTTCTGGCTGCACCTCTCCGAGAGCGAGCAGAAGAAACGCCTGAAGAGCCTGGAGAAAGACCCCAAAACCCGCTGGCGGGTCACCGACACCGACTGGCAGCATTACAAGCTCTACAACACGTTCCGCAAGGTTTCGGAACGGATGCTTCGCACCACCAGCACCCCCGAATCACCCTGGACGATTGTGGAGGGGAGCGATCCCCACTACCGCTACCTGACCATCGGCAAGGCCCTGCTCAACGCCCTGCGTCAGCGGCTGGACGCCGCCGAACAGCCACGGCGCGACGAGCCTATTCCTCCCATCATGTCTGCCATCGACAACCTGCTGATCCTCAGGACCCTGGACCTGTCGAAGAAGCTGGAGAAACCTGACTACGAAGATGAGTTGGAGAAGTACCAGGGGAGGCTCAATCTGTTGACCCGCAATGCCGATTTCAGGAAGCTTTCCGTGGTGGCGGTTTTCGAGGGTAACGACGCCGCCGGCAAGGGGGGCGGCATCCGTCGCGTAATCCAGGCCCTTGATGCCCGCCAATACCGCATCATCCCGGTAGCGGCGCCCACTGACGAGGAGTCGGCGCAGCCCTACTTGTGGCGTTTCTGGCGCAACATCCCCCGCAAGGGGCGTTTCGCTATCTTCGACCGTTCCTGGTACGGCCGGGTGCTGGTGGAGCGGGTGGAGGGGTTGTGCGGCCGGGGCGACTGGATGCGGGCCTATGGCGAGATCAACGACTTCGAGGAGCAACTCGTCCGCAACCATACGGTGGTGTTAAAGTTCTGGCTCTCCATCAGCCGGGAAGAGCAGCTCAGGCGCTTCAAGGAACGGGAAAAGATCGGCTTCAAGCGCTTCAAGATCACTGACGAGGATTGGCGCAACCGGGAGAAATGGGGCGAGTATGAGGAGGCGGTTTGCGACATGATCGATCGCACCAGCACCGATATTGCGCCCTGGACCCTTGTGGAGGCCAACGACAAGTACTACGCCCGCATCAAGATATTGAAGACGCTCTGCGAGCGGATCGAAGGGGCTTTGGGGAAGATTTGACAAACTAACTGCACAGGACACACTTGAGAAGAAAACGCTCCACGGCCCGCAGCAGCATGAAGAACAGCTCCGCCAGGGGACGATGCCGGAAGGAGATGGAGGGGCGGCGGATGTAGAGGGGGCGGGCGCCGGCGATGAGGGCCGCCAGGCAGCCGGTCAGCAGGCGGTCGTCCACCATCATGATGGCGGACAGGGGGGCGTGGGCCAGTTCACCCGCCTTTTTGAGGCCGTCTGGATAGGGCTTCTTGCGTACGCCGGAGATAAAGCGGATCTCGGGGAAGTTATCCCTGAACCAGGCATTTCGTGCCTCGGTCGGTTTGTTGGAGAGGATGAAGATCCTGTCCGCGCCGAAAACGGCGCTGCAATGGGCCAGCCATTTCTGCGCCTCGGGGAGCGGCGCTGAAAAACCGTGGGGGGCCAGGACGCCGTCGAAATCCAGGGCCATGACGGTGATGCCGCCGCCAGTGAGCCGGGCCGGGTCAAGGTTCGCGATGGATGAGTCAGGCGGGGTCTCCCGCAGGACCTGGGCGAGTTCCTTACGGAACGTGAAACCGAGGGTGAATCCGGCGAGAACGTGCGCAAAAGGGGGCATGGGTTACGCCTGGGACTGGTCTTTTTGTTGTGCCAGGGAGACCAGGTAGTAGAGGATTCCCAGGATTAGCAGGGTGCCTGCCAGGAATGCCTGGGTGGCCAAATCGTCGTGGCGCAGGGTGGAGATCAGGATTTCACGGATCATGGCGACGATGATGACGCCGATGAATACAAGGATGTTGAATTTGCCCCCCTTCAGGTTCTTGATCTCGTTGTCCATCAACTCGATCATCATCCAGAGGATCAGTAACTCGCCCAGGGCGCTGAGGATGCCTTTCTCCACGTCCCCCCGGAAGATATTGATGATGTCCCAGCCGAACAGCAGGGCAACCGAGATGGACACGCCGGCCAGGGCCAGCACCAGAACCAGGTTGAGGCCATAGGTGAAGCGTTCGGTCAATCTGATGAGGTGGGATTCCAGCTTGCGCGAGACAAAGACCTTCTTCAACTCTTCCTCCCGGTAGGAGGAACTCATGACGTCCAGGTTCATGTCGAGGATCTTCACGGTGGCCTCGCGCAGGGCGCGCCGCTCGTCACGGTCCGGGTAGTTCTCGTCGATCAGGTTGAGCAGGAAGTGGCGGACCCGGTTCATGGCGACATTGACGAAATGGACGCTCAAGTCGACCTTCACGTGGGCGTGGCCGATGCGGGTCAGATGATTCATGTAATGATTGTCGTAGGTGCCGCTGAAGAGTGACATGAACCAGGTGCCGTGCATTTCACGAAGGCGCTGGCGGTTGCTGTTGTTGAGGATGGCGGTGGTTTCGGGCAGTCCGTAAAGGTGGTCGTAGAATTCGTTGGTGAAATGCTCCTGATGCTGGGCCGCCAGGGGCTGAAACGCTTTGAGCAGATTTTCGTCGTCATCGGTGAAGCCGTAATGGTCCTTAAGATCCTGCATAGTGGTCATAATGGAACCTTTTGTATGAGGTTATCTTCCGTACTTGTACGCCGCCGCGCAAGTCCCTTCGCTGGACACCATGCAGGCCCCCACCGGCGATTCCGGCGTGCAGGCCTTGGAAAAGAGCGGACAGTCGAAGGGTGACAGTTTCCCCTTGAGCACCTCGCCGCAGCGGCAGGCGGGATTCTCCCGCTCCTCGCCCGCCTCGATCTTGAGCGCCTTCTCCGCATCGAAGCCTGCAAGCTCTGGCTTGATGGCCAGGCCGCTGCCGGACAGCATCCCCAGGCCGCGCCAGGAGGCGTCGCACGGCACGAAGACCCGCTCCATGATGGCCCTGGCCTTCGGGTTGCCCTCCCAGCTCACGGCGCGGCTGTACTGGATCTCCACCCGGCCTTCATCGGCCAGTACCTGGGCCAGCAGCATCTCGATGCCCTGCATGACGTCGGCCGGCTCGAAACCGGTCACCACGCAGGGTATGTGGTATTTCTCCGCCAGCGGCTTGTAGGCGTTCCCGCCGATGACCGTACTGACATGGGCGGGACAGAGGTAGCCGGAAAGGGCAAGGTCCGGGTCGGCGGTGAGGATGTCCATCGGCACCGGCATGGTTTTGTGGGAGGCCAGGACATGGTAGTTCTCCAGCCCGAGCCGCGTCGCCTCCAGGATACTGGCTGCGATGGTCGGGGCGGTGGTCTCGAAGCCGATCCCCAGGAAGACCACCCGGCGTTCGGGGTTGGCTCTTGCCAGGGCAACCGCATCCAGGGGGGAATAGACGATACGCACGTCGGCGCCCCTGGCCCGCTCCTCCATCAGGGAGGAGCGGCTGCCGGGGACGCGCAGCATGTCGCCGAAGGTGGCCACGATAGTACGCGGATCAGCCGTGCAGGCCACGGCCTTGTCCACGTATCCCACTGGGGTCACGCAGACCGGGCAGCCGGGGCCCGAGACGAGCCGCACGTTCTCCGGCAACAGCGAGCGGATGCCATACTGGTAGATGGACATGGTGTGGGTGCCGCAGACCTCCATGAAGTTGACCGGTTGTGCAAGCAGCTGCGCCATGCAACGGATGTTGGCGGCCATGTTCCCGACCAACTCGCGGTCGCGGAATTCATCCTGGAATTTCATGCTCCCACCTCCGCGGCAGAGCCGGATGCCCGCCTGTTCATCGCATATCCTCGGGCGCAAAGACCTCTTTCATCATCCGCAGGGTTTCCTCGGCATATTCCTCATCCAGGCGCGAGATGGCAAATCCGGCATGGACGATGACGTAGTCGCCCACCCCGACCTCCTCGCCCAGCAGCATGACACTGGCCTCTTTCTGTACGCCGTCCACCTCGGCCACGATGTTGTCGCCGTCCCTGCTGAGAATCTTCATGGGTACACCAAGACACATACCTTTTTATCTCCTTCCCTGAATCCGTGACACCTTCACGCGCGCCAAGGATTCAGATCCTTCCCTGCCATCCGGCGATTGCCGCCTGCCCGAGGGCGATGCCGCCGTCGTTGGGGGGAACCAGCCGGTGAGTGAAAATTTGTAGTCCCTGATCGAACAACCCACTATATACCATTTCGGTCAAAAGGCGATTCTGAAATACGCCGCCGGAGAGAACCACGCGGTCGAGGCCGGATTGCACGGCAATACGGGTACAGACATCCACGGCGGCGCGTGCCACGGTGGCGTGGAAACGGTAGGCCATGGCGGCCGTCCCGGCGCCGGTAGCCATATCGGCCAGGAGGTCGGAAAAGAGAGGTGCGAAGTCTATGACCAGCCGCTCGTTGCCGGCGATCCCGAAGGAATAGGTTCCCGAAACCTCCGCCCCTTCTGCCAGGGCTTCCATCTCGATGGCCGCCTGGCCGTCATAGGACACAGTCTGGCGCACGTTCAGCACGGCTGCGGCGGCATCGAACAACCGGCCGCAACTGGAGGTGAGCGGAGCGTTGATGCCCCGTTCCAGCATGGCGGCAAAGATGCCCCTCTCCGTATCATGCAGGCGCCGGGCAAACGGGTGGTCCAGGTTGAAGGCGTTTTCGCCAAGGGAACGGTACAGCCAGGCCAGAGCCATGCGCCAGGGTTCGCGCACCGCGGCATCGCCACCGGCCAGCGGCACGGGAAGGATGTTGCCGGCCCGCTGAAAACCTTCGTAACCGCCGACAAGAAACTCGCCACCCCAGATGGTAGCGTCGTCGCCGAGACCGGTACCGTCAAATATGATGCCGATCACCGAGCCGTCCAGGCCGTTTTCAGCCATGCAGGCCGCCAGGTGGGCATGGTGGTGCTGGACCCTTGTCAGCGGCAGTCCGGATTCCGCTGCATGGATCGAGGATAGATAGTCGGGATGCAGGTCGCAGGCGACGGACCGGGGGGCTATCTCGAGAATGCCCGACAGGTGCCGGATGGTGTGGCGGAACGAGTCGAAGGTCGAGTTGTTCTGCAGGTCGCCTATGTGCTGGCTCAGGAAGGCCTGCTCCCCCTGCACCAGGCAGATGGCCCCCTTCAGTTCGGCGCCCACCGCCAAAAGCGGCGGCGTCCCGAAGGGGAGCCGTACGGCCCGCGGCGCATAGCCCCTGGCCCGGCGGTAGAAGAGCGGTTTGCCCTGGAAGACGCGCATGACCGAATCATCGCTGCGCACATGGATCGGCCGGTTGTGAATGAGAAAAAAATCGGCAATGGCGCCCAGGCGCCGGAGGGCGTCGTTGTCTTCAAAGGCTACCGGCTCGTCGGACACGTTGGCGCTTGTCATCACCAGCGCTTCGAAGCGGTCCCGCATCAGCAGGTGGTGGATCGGCGCATAAGGGAGCATAAGGCCGAGCCAGCCGTTGGCGGGGGATACCAGGGGCGAGACCGGGCAATCCGGGGCCTTGGGCACGATGACGATCGGACTTTCCGGGCCGGTCATCAGCCGTTCCTCCATGTCGCCCAGCAGCGCCAGCCTGCGGGCGGTTGCCAGGTCAGCGGCCATGACGGCAAAGGGTTTTTCGTCCCGCTTCTTCCGCTCGCGCAGACGCCGGACCGCCTCCGGGTTGCAGGCGTCCACGGCCAGGTGATAGCCGCCGATCCCTTTGACCGCCAGGATCTGCCCCGCGCGCAGGAGTTCAACGGCCGTGATGAGCGCGTCATCCTGTTCCGCGACCGGGTTGGCGGCGTGGTCCAGCAGGCGAAGCAGCGGGCCGCAGGCCGGACAGGCAATGGGTTGGGCATGGAAACGCCGGTTTGCCGGGTCGTCATATTCCCGTAGGCAGTCGGGGCAGAGCGGGAAGGCGGCCATGGTGGTCCTGGGCCGGTCGTAAGGGATGGAGGTGATGATGCTGTAGCGGGGACCGCAGTTGGTGCAGGTGATGAACGGGTAGCGGTAACGGCGGTCGGCCGGGTCGAACAGCTCGGCTAGGCAGTCGCCGCAGAGGGCGGAGTCGGGCGCCACCTGTATGTTCTTCTCTCCGTCTGCGCTGGGGAGGATGGTGAAGCCGCGTTCCGGGAGCAAGGGGATATCCTCTGCGGAACTGGACGTGACAACGGCCAGGGGCGGGAGATCATGGGCCAGGGCGTGCTGGAAGGCATCCAGCGCCTCTGCCGTCCCCTGAACC
>JBEKFJ010000063.1:0-12873 GCA_050013355.1 Oryzomonas sp. | reverse complement strand
TTGGGTTAAAAAAGAGCAAAAAAACCGTAATTACACAAACCCGAACAACGAAACAAATTCAAAAAAACGATTGGTGGATCAAATAGGCATCAAATAGGGCATAAATTCAACGACCTGCTAATGCTGGCAGGTGATTCGGCATTCCGTGTCGGGCTGGTCTGGCGCGGCAACCCTCTCAATCCGCTGGACCAAGATCGTTCCGCTCCCCTGGCGGCCTTTTCACCATTTGCAAAACTTGACGGTGTCAGCTTCTACAGCCTCCAGGTTGGGCCCGCTGCCGAAGAGACAACGTCGCCGCCGGCAGGCTTGAGGCTGACGGATGTTACCGACAAGCTGGAAGACTTCGCCGACACTGCCGCGTTGGTTGCCAACCTCGACCTGGTCATCAGCGTCGATACCGGCGTGGCCCACCTGGCAGGCGCTCTCGGCAAACCTGTCTGGGTACTGCTGTCATATATCCCCTGCTGGCGTTATCTGCTCAACAGGGATGATTCGCCCTGGTACCCGACCATGCGGCTGTTCCGCCAGAAGCGGCCGGGGGACTGGGGTGGGGTTATCAAACAGGTCAGGAACGCGCTGGAGTCATTGGTTTATGAAAAAACAAGCTGAACATATGGATTTAGAAACATGTTATCAGCTTGGCGTGCGGCTCAAGGAACGGGGTGACCTTGTTGAAGCGGAGCGCTGTTTCAGGGAGATCGTCGAACATTCTCCCCACCTGCCCGACCCGCACCACAGCCTGGGGGTCGTGCTGCAACTCCAGGAAAGACCGGCGGAGGCCATCGGGCACTACCGCACCGCCATCGCCCTCGACCCCGGTTTCGTCAAGGCCCACTACAACCTGTCAACGGCCCTGTGGCGAAGCGGCTCGTACCAGGAGGCGATTTCCCTTGTCAAAAGGACGCTGACCCTTGATCCCCGCCATGCCGAGGCCCACTGGCTGCTCGGCATGCTGCTCCTCCTGACCGGCGACTTCTGTCGTGGGTGGCAGGAATACGAGTGGCGCTGGGAGGTCGAGAGATTCAACACCAAAAGGCCGGAGTTCGGCCGACCCCAGTGGGACGGTTCCCCTTTGGCAGGCAGAACGCTCCTGATTTACATGGAGCAGGGCCGGGGCGACATGATCCAGTTTATCCGCTATGCGCCGCTGGCCGCCGCCTCGGGCGGCCGTGTCGTGGTCTGCGCTGTCCGGGAGTTGGTCTCGTTGCTGGAGGCCGCGGAGGGGGTGAGCCAGGCTGTGGACCGCGAGGGACCATTGCCGGCATTCGATGTGCACATCCCGGCCCTCAGTCTTCCCGGCGTCTTTGGTACGACATTGGAAACGACCCCCGGCCAGGTTCCCTACCTGCGGCCGGATCCGGCCAGGGTCGCTCAGTGGCGGCACATACTGCCGGCTTGCGGGCGAATGCGTATCGGCCTGGTCTGGGCCGGCCAGGCAACGCCGGATCCTCTCCGGTCAGTGCCATTGTGTGAATGTTCCTCCTTATTGTCTCACCCCCAGGTAGACGTCTATTCGCTCCAGATCGGCAGGGGGGTGGAGGAGATCGCCGCCCTTCCGGCGGGATGCACGATCATCGACCATACGAACCGGATCTCCGACTTTGCCGATACCGCCGCCCTGATCGCCAACCTGGATCTCGTCATTACCATCGATACCGCAGTGGCCCATCTGGCTGCCGGCCTCGGCAAGCGGGTCTGGACGTTGCTGCCGTTCGTGCCGGATTGGCGCTGGCTGGTGGGGCGCGACGATTCTCCCTGGTATCCGACCATGCGCCTCTTCCGTCAGCAGTCCCCCGGCGATTGGCGCGGGGTCATGGACCGGGTGCGGGAAGAATTGGCGCGAATGCTCGGCAGCGTCGCTTACCACAAGCAGCGGGGCATCGAGCTGCTACGGACGGGTCAGGCAGAAGAGGCCGAGCGGGCCTTCAGCGCCGCTATCGCGCTCGATCCGGCCGACGCCGAGGTCTACGGCAATCTCGGCGCGGCCCTTGACAACCGGAAGAGGTACGGGGAGGCGCTGGCCGCCTATCGGACCGCACTCAATCTCCGGCCGGATTTCGTTCAGGCCCTCTTCAATATGGGCAACACCTACCGGCATCTGGAAGAGAATTCCGAGGCCCGCACATGTTACGAAAAGGCCCTGGCGCTCTTCCCCGGACTGGTGCAGGCGGAACTCTGCCTGGCGCAGGTCTGGAAGGAGGAGGGTGACTACAGTCGGGCGCGGGAGCGCCTGGAGCGTGCGCTGGCCCATGAGCCCGGCAATGCCGAGGCCCTCCACGGCCTGGGGGAGACCTACCAGGCCGAAGAACGGTTCCCGGAGGCCATCGCAGCCTACCAGAGCGCCTTGGCGGCGGATCCCGGCCACATAAAGGCCATGAACATGCTCGGCTCGGTCTTCCACCTGGTCGGCAAATTTGATGCTGCCGAGGAGTGTTATCGGAAAGCCCTTGCACTCAAGCCCGACACGCTGACGGTGCTCAACAACCTGGGAGCCCTGTACCAATCCCAGGGACGATTCGCTGAGTCGGTGACGGTGCTGCGCCGGGCGATTGACGTTGATCCCGGCTACGCCGATGGGCACTGGAACCTGGCGCTGTCGCTCCTGGCGTGCGGCGAGTACCACGAGGGGTGGCAGGAATACGAATGGCGATTCAAAAAGTCCAATCCTGTGCCGGAGAAGCATTTTACCCAACCACGGTGGGATGGCTCTCCCCTTGACGGCAGAACCATCCTGCTCCATTGCGAACAGGGCTTCGGCGATACCATCCAGTTCATTCGTTACGCCACCCTTGCGGCGCGGCAGGGTGGCAGGGTCGTGGTCGAGTGCCAGGCGCCGGCGCTGAAGCGGTTGGTCGCGGATGTCGCCGGTGTCTCTGCCGTTGTTGCCGCCGCCGAACCCCTGCCACCTTTCGATTGCCATGCCTCCCTGCTGTCGTTGCCGCTCATCTTCCGGACAACGCTGGCCGATATCCCGGCGGAGCTCCCCTATCTCAACGCCGATCCCGGGGACGTGGCGACCTGGCGCGCCCGCCTGTGGTCAAGCGACGTCCTTAAGGTGGGCCTGGTCTGGGCCGGTCGCCGGAATCTGGCGCTGAACAGGAAGCGAACCTGCAACCTGGACTCATTTGCGCCATTGGCCGCCGTACACAATACGATTTTCTACAGCCTCCAGGTCGGCGACGGCGCCGAACAGGCGGCAGCTCCCCCTGCGGGCATGAGGCTGGAAGACCTGACACAAGATATCCGGGATTTTGCCGACACTGCCGCCCTGATCGCCAACCTGGACCTGGTGATTTCCATCGATACCGCCGTGGCCCACCTGGCCGGGGCGATGGGAAAGCCGACCTGGCTGCTCCTCCCTTATGCAGCGGATTGGCGTTGGCAGCCGGATAGCGAAGGCACGCCCTGGTATCCGGGCATGTGTCTCTTTCGGCAATCCATGGCCGGCGGCTGGCAGGAGGTGATGGGATCGGTCGCAACGGCCCTAGGACGGCTTGCCGGCAGAGAAAAAGGTAATGCTACGAAGCGCTCCATGAATTTCCCGAAAAGTCCCCTTCCCCCTAGCGGGGGAGGGTTAGGGTGGGGGGGAAGCTGCCAAAATATCAGCCGGTTGCACCTCCATCCACACCCTGACTCCTTTAGACCCCAAAGGGTCCTCACGTCAAGGGAGGGAGAAAAACTTTTTCAAGAGGCACTGACGCCTCTATCCTCCGTCACACAGAGGGTGACGAAGATCGGGCTGGCATGGGCAGGGCGCCAGAACAACCCACTCAACCGCAAGCGCTCTTGCCCCCTGTCAGCCTTTGCCCCCTTGGCCGCCTTCAAAAACGTGATCTTTTACAGCCTGCAACCAAGCGATGGGTCGGAACAGGCAGTGGACCCACCGCCGGGAATACTGTTGAAGGATCTTGGCGGTCATATCCATGATTTTGAAGATACCGCCGCCTTGATTGCCAACCTGGATATCATCATCACCATCGATACTTCGGTAGCCCATCTGGCCGGGGCAATGGGTAAGCCAACTTGGCTGCTGCTCCCTTATGCGGCTGACTGGCGCTGGATGACGGATCGTGATGACAGCCCCTGGTATCCGACCATGAAGCTGTTCCGTCAGCCGGAACCGGGCGACTGGGGCGCGGTAATCCGTTCCGTCGCCGCCTCCCTCGCCCAACTCTCAGGCGGCGGAACGGATGAATTTGGTCATCAGCCGCACTATTGCGGGTCAGCCCGCACTACGCCGGAACGGGCATGCCTGGAGGAGCAGCTTGAGGGATACCAGCGCGACCGCGCCCGAAACACCACAAGCCCGGACGCAGATCTGAATGTAGGTGCTGCATTAGCGCTGCTTGGCAGGCACCGGGAGGCGATCCCCTGCTACCGGAGAGCGTTGGAGCTGGCGCCGGAGCATGTGCAGGCGCATCTGAACCTTGGATTTTCCCTGCTGGCCCTGGGAGAATTCGCCGAAGGGTGGCAACATAACGAATGGCGCCACAAGATGCTCGAGTCGGCCCTTCCCCCCTGGCCGCTCCTCCGGCAGTCCGACATTGGCCGGCACAAGAGTGGAGCAGCGCTGCTTGTGCATTGTGAACAGGGGTATGGCGACACCATCCAACTCATCCGTTTTATCCCACTGCTCGCGGACCTTGGTTTTCAGGTGACGGTGACCTGCCAGCGGGAACTGGCGGCGCTTGTGGGCACGGTGCGGGGCATATCCCGCGTGGTGCCGCACGGAGAATCGCTTCCCGTCTGTGATCTGCAGGTACTGCTGCTCAGTCTTCCCTTTCTGTTCAGCACGGATCTGGGAACGATACCAAACGGGGTGCCCTATCTCGCACCGTCCCGACAAAAGGTTGCCCAGTGGCGCGGCTTGTTGTGCGAAGCAACGGCTTCTGTTCAGGCATTCACGTAGAGTTGCCGGAAAACGCCGACTTTTTTTTAAAGGACACCCTTTTTTTACTAAAGTGTTTCCCGCAATAGACGAAAAGTATAACAAGTGCAGAATGCGCAACCGGCAGAATAGCCGGACACAACCCCAGAAAGGAGCATCACCATGTCAATCGACACCATTTCTCTCACATCAGGCATGCGTAACAACCTCATCTCGCTGCAGCAGATCTCGAAAAGTGTCAATACGACGCAAGAGCGCCTGAGCAGCGGCAAGAAGGTCAACTCGGCCCTCGACAACCCCACGACCTATTTCGCGTCCCAGGCTGAAACACAACGCGCCAGCGACCTGTCCAACCGGCAGGACGGCATGAGCGAGGCGGTCCAGACCATCCAGGCGGCCAATGCGGGCATCAGCGGCATCACCTCCCTGATCCAGTCGGCCCAAGGTCTGGCCTCTTCCGCAGCGTCGACCAGCGACACCCTCTCCCAGGCCACCTATTACAGCCAGTACCTGCAGATCCAGACCCAGATCACCCAGATGGCCAGCGACTCCGGCTACCAGGGAACCAACCTGCTGACCAACGGCACCCTCACCATCCAGTTTGGTCAGAAAACCAACACCTCCTCCCTGACCGTAAGCGGTGTTAACGGCACCAACGTCGGCCTGGGGGTAACCTCCGCCGGCACCTGGACCACGAACGGACAAGCCGCGAGCGACAGCGCGCTGATGGACTCCGCCCTCACCTCGCTGCGTTCGGATGCCTCGACCCTGGCCAGTAACCTCTCCGTCATCACCACCCGTCAGAGCTTCACCACCAGTCTGATCAACACCCTGCAGACCGGTTCCGACAACCTGACCCTGGCCGACATGAACACAGAGAGCGCCAACATGCTGATGCTCCAGACCCAGCAGTCCCTGGGCACCACGGCTCTCAGCCTCTCCTCTCAGGCAGCCCAGTCCGTGCTCAAACTCTTCTAAGACAAGGCCTGAAGTATTCGGTGAAGCAAGTTGCGAGGGGGAGGGGATTACGTTCTCCTCCCCCTCGTCTGTTTAACAGGAGGTGGGTGATGGGACTCCGGAAGATAACAGAGGCGAACCAAACGACCGCCGGTATCTCAACGGACGGGTTGGCGGCTGCGGCCGCATCGCAGCGAGTCGTTACGGCGTTCGCGACACCATCCCGTAAGACGATCCTGCTTAGGAAACAATAGTTCATATGTCACTCAAGATTACGCTCAAGCCGCATGAAAAGATCATTGTTGGCGGCGCTGTCATAACAAACGGCGCTTCCACCTGCCACTTGTCCGTCGAAAACAATGTCCCCGTGCTGAGGCAAACGGATATTATCACGGAGTCCGAGGCCACCACGCCCTGCCGCCGCATCTACCTTGCCGTTCAACTCATGTATATCGATGAGGAAAGGAGTGCCGACATACTTCCCCTCTATCGTGAGCTTGTCATGGAGTTACAGGGGGCTGTGCCGAGTATGAAAGACTTGATTACGCAGACAAATGAGTATATTATAACAAAAAAGTATTATCAGGCACTGAAGCAGGCAAAAAAACTCATAACCTACGAAAAGGAGTTGCTGCGCAATGTATCATAAACCATCTGAAGTATATACAAACATGCAGAAGGAAGCACTGAGCGGCAGGGAACTCGAAGCTTCCGTGCTGGCGCGCGCGGGTGTCATGCTGAAGCAGGTCAAGGAGAATTGGGATGCTCACGACCGGTCTTCCAAGCTGTTGGAGGCGATCAAATTCAACCAGAAGGTCTGGAGTTTTTTTCAAGCCGAATTATCCGATCCCGAGAATCCCCTCCCCAAGAAGCTGAAGGAGGACATCCTCAACCTCAGCATTTTTGTCGATAAACGTCTTTTCGAAGTGATGGCTTTTCCCGATCCGGAAAAACTCTCCATCGTCATCGACATCGACTTCAACATCGCCACCGGCCTGCGGACCAAACCGATCGAGCAATAATCAGGCTATTCGACCGAAAGGGCGTATCCCTTCCTTTCAAGGCAGTCGATGACCGCGCGGATATGCTCGTAGCCGCGGGTCTCCAGTTCCAGCGATACGTCGGTTCTGCCGAGGGCCAATGATTTGGATCGTCTGTCGTGGCTGATGTGGAATATGTTGGCGCGCGTTTCCGCAATATCCGTCGCTAACCGCGCCAGCGCTCCCGGCAGGTCATCCAGCTCAACCGCCAGCTTCAGGTAGCGTCCCGCAGCCAAAAGCCCCCGCTCCACAACCAGCGCAATGGTCTTGACGTCGATATTGCCGCCCGACAACAGGCAGAGGGTTTTGCCCCTCAGGTCCCGTACCTTGCCGTGCAGTACCGCCGCCAGGGGAACGGCGCCGGCCCCCTCCACCAGCAGTTTCGTCCGTTCCAGGAGCGATACGATGGACTGGGCGATCTCTTCTTCTTCCACCAGGACGATCTCATCCACACAGGTGCGAATTATGGGCAGTGTCAACTGTCCCGGGCGTTTTACGGCAATGCCGTCGGCAAGCGTAACCTTGACGGGCGTTTCACAGGGGGCGCCTGCAGCGAACGAGGCCGACATCGACGGGGCTGCCGTCGATTCGACGCCGATGATGCGTATATGGGGGGAGCGCTCCCGTATCGCCGCCGCCATACCTGCTATCAGACCGCCGCCTCCCACCGGGATGAGCAGGTTTTGCACATCCGGCAACTCTTCCAGGATTTCCAGCGCAATGGTGGCTTGGCCGGCCATGACCAGTTCATCGTCAAAAGGGTGCACGAAAAGGGCGCCGGTGGAACGTTGTGCCTCCTTCGCAGCCACACAGGATTCGTCGAAGTTTTTGCCGACCAGTACGATATCGGCGCCGTAATCGCGGGTGGCCTGCACCTTTTGGGGCGGGGTGATCTCCGGCATATAGATGGTCGCCTTGACCCCTAAGAGGTCCGCTGAAAAGGCCACGCCCTGGGCGTGATTCCCTGCCGATGCGGTGATAACGCCGTTCTTCAAGGCTTCCCGTGGCTGGGCGGTCATGAAGTTGAGGGCTCCCCTGATCTTGAAGGAACCGGTTCGCTGGAGGTTTTCGCACTTGAAGAACAGCGGCAGCCCCAATTGCTCGGTGTAGTGGTGAGAATAGATCAGCTCCGTGCGGCGGACACGTTTCCTGAGGCGATCGTAGGCTTCCAGTATGAGTTCGTAAAGAGGCATGGAACTTCGGTACTCCAATGGTTATTTCAGGGTATAGTACCAGAGGGGCCGAACATGGTCAAATATGAAGAACCGCCGCGATTTGAATCTTGGCAAGTTTTCGGTTTGCTGGTACATTAAACCCGGATATTCCATTAGGCGGAGCAAAGCTTCTGCACGAGCCCTGCCGGACATATTCCGGCATCTTGCCGCCCGGTTTCCTCACCAATAGCCCTGCTATTGCCTCGTCAACCGGACGACAAGCTACTCGGAATATACCTCGGCAGCATCTCGTGCCCTAATGGAAAATCTGAGTTAAACGAACAACATGTTACAGGAGGCGTCATGGAGGCAGTGCACCACCAATTGATCATTCTCGGCGCAGGACCCGCAGGGTATACCGCGGCCATTTATGCCGCGCGGGCCAACCTGAGCCCTGTTCTCATAACGGGCATACAGCCGGGTGGGCAATTAACGACGACCACAGAGGTGGACAACTGGCCGGGAGAGTACGGGGGCATTCTGGGGCCTGACCTGATGGAGCGCATGAGGCAGCATGCCGAACGCTTCAGTACCCAGATCTTAGTAGACCATATCAAGCGCGCCGACCTCCTCCAGAGGCCGTTTGTGCTCGAAGGGGACAGCGGTCTTTACAGTTGTGATGCCCTGATCATTGCCACCGGCGCCTCGGCCAAGTATCTGGGGCTTCCGTCCGAGAAGGCCTACAGGGGAAAAGGCGTCTCCGCCTGTGCCACCTGTGACGGTTTTTTCTACCGCGGCCAGGACGTGGCGGTTGTCGGCGGCGGCAGCACGGCGGTGGAGGAGGCGCTCTATCTCGCCAACATCGCCCGTCACGTGACCGTGGTGCATCGCCGTGAACAGTTCCGTGCCGAAAAGATGCTGGCAGACCGGCTGATCGAGAAGACCAAGAGCGGCAACGTGACGATCGAGTGGCACCATGTCCTGGACGAGGTACTCGGGGATGCCGGCGGCGTGACCGGCATCCGCATCCGCCATCAGAGCGGCTCAACCAAGGAGGTGCCGGTCCACGGCGTGTTCATCGCCATCGGCCACACGCCCAATACAACCCTCTTCGAGGGGCAGCTGGATATGGATAACGGCTATATTCGCACCAAGTGCAGCCTTGAGGGAAATCTCACGGCCACCAACATCGAAGGGGTTTTTGCCGCCGGTGATGTGCAGGATTATTACTACCGCCAAGCGATCACATCGGCCGGCAGCGGCTGCATGGCTGCTCTGGATGCCGAAAGGTATCTGGAAATGCTCAGATGAGCGGGAGGCTGGATATGCCGGAGGAACTGGACGGCCTGGAAAAACTCCTCATGGATGTGCAGAAGGTCATACGCGACAACGAACTGTTTCTCAAGAATCTCGGGGACGATGCATTGGGAACGGGCTGCGACGAAGAGCCGTCCGATGGCGTGGGTGACAGTGACGATGAGGATGGCTTCGAGGAATTATAGTCCCTATGGAACCGGCAAAAAAATATCCCCCGGAGAACTACTCTCCGGGGGATATTTTATTTGTAATGCTACGGCGACGGGGTCAATTCAATGAAGTTTTGAGCTCTGCCCGCCCCTCGCCTGGGACATCGCGGCCTCCGGCGGAATGGCATTCACTGCAGTTTGTTTTGTAAAGATCGTCACCGATGTCAACGGGATGGACGAACTTGGAAACCGACTTGCCCGCCGGGATATTTTCCTGGACCTGGCCGAGAACGTCGTGACACAGCGTGCAGTCCTTGGAAATGATCTTGCCTTCGGCTGACTTGTGTTTGCCGTCGTGACACCTGAAACACCCCGGCGTATAGAAGTGGCCGATATTGTTAGGATAGGTGTTCCACTTCACCTTCATGGCCGGAAAGAAATTGCGCTCATAGATCTCTTTCACCTGTTCCACCGCCTGATTGATGGCGGCCGCCTTCTCCCGGGCAACGGCCGGATAGTTCTTGGCGTAATAGGCCGGAATCTCTGCGGTGATGGCGGCGAAGCCCTCCTCCTTGGTCTTGTAGGGCTTGTTCAGTATCTCGACAGCCGCCTTTTTGATGTAGGGCAGCCCACGGTCGATGTGGCCGGATACGAAGTCCAGGTCCATCTCCTCGTTTGGCGAATGGTAGATGTGGGTCGGCCTGTTGTGGCAGTCGGTGCAGTCCATCAGGCGTTTTTTTCCTTTGGTGAGTTCATCCTTGGTGAGCGGCTTTTCGATATTCATATATTCGGTCAATGTGCCGTCCTTGCCCTTGACGGCTATGTACGGAATTTCAAATCGTTTCTGGTCGCGGGCAACAAAATAAACCTCCTGGCCGATGTGCCAGTGGATACCGTTGACGTTGGGTGTCTTGGGGTTGCCCCCGATATGGATCAGCATGTCTATCTTGCGGGGTGTATTCTCCTCGTTGGGTGCATAGTGATAGAATATCTTCTGGCGGCCGACGTAGAATTTTTCGGGCCAATGGCAATGTTCGCAGGTCTCCCGTGCCGGGCGCAGATTCTCAATGGGGGTCTCGATGGTCTCGGGGTAGGTATGGAACAGTACGGCATAGAGCTGTTTCAGGCCCGATATCTTTGCTTTCACGTACCATGCGGCTCCCGGGCCCACATGGCATTCAACGCATCTGACCTTGGCGTGGGGTGAGTTTTCCCAGGCGGTGAACTCGGGAGTCATGACCGGATGTCAGAGCTCGCCGCAGAAGGTGGTCGATTCGGTGAATTCATAGCCTTTGATGGAGGCGAGGGACACGACCATGACGAAAACCGCCGTTGCAAGGATGAAAAAGATAAAGAGCCGGCGGTTGTGCGGATTGTTCAGGTCGATACGGGGGAATTTCGGAATCTCCTCTTCCAATGAGGACATCCCTTCGAGAACCCCCTCGCGGCGCTGCTCCCTGACGCGCCATGCCCCGAACGGCACGAGGACCAGGCCGCAGATCAGCATGCCCGGGAAGATGAAATAGGTCATCAGGCCGAGATACGGGTGCTCGATGCCGGTGATCGCCTCAAAGGCGCTGAAGGCGATAAAGAGGCCTGCTGCCGTCATTGCCAGGATAATCCCGATCAGGCTGATAATATTCCAGGCGTACCCGGCGGTTTTACGAATGGCCATGGGGTGTGCTCCTTGTTTCCAGGTGATTATTGGTAAAAATCCAGATAAGTGAGACAAATTACAATGATGGTGTATACTTTGTCAAAACTTTTTTAAAATGCTGTTGCGATTGTGGTGGATTGCCCTGACAGAACATGTTTCATGAAACTTGTGTTGACAAACATCCCGGTTGCGCATAAATTAAACACTGTTATATTTATTTTATAACAGCTTGGTCTGGATATATGGTGGCATCATCAGGCAACTATCGGGAAAAAGCGAAGCAACGGAGGTGCAAAATTTGAAAAATCACGTTTGGCGGCCATTGTACGTTGCCCTGGCTGTTGTGGGGTGCATCCTGTTTGTTAGAACATTGTTAGTTCCAAGTGATTTCGGTGCCCATGAGCGCGGCTACATGTATGGCTGGCACCGCAAATCCAACGAGGCGGATTGGAAGGCTGTCCGCGTGAAATACAGGACTGCCAAGGCCTGCTGGGGGTGTCACAAGGACAAGTACGATGCTATCAAGGATTCCGCCCACAGCTCCATTAGTTGCGAAAACTGTCACGGACCTATTTACGACCATCCCAAGGACCCCCAGGGCCTGACCATCGACCGCACCCGGTCCTTGTGCATCCGTTGCCATTCCTATCTCCCGTATAAGACAAGCGACCGTGGCGGCATACCCGGCATCAATCCGGAAACCCATTATCCGCAGGCCGAATGTGTGCTCTGCCATATCCCTCATAACCCGAAGCCGATGAATCAAAAGCGTGAGGTAACGTCATGATGAACCGCCGTGAATTCTGCAAAAAGGCGATGATCGTGGTTGGCGGCATTGCGTTGCCGCTTACCGCCCTGGAGGTCTTCAACCCCAAGAGGCTGCAGGCTGAGAAAGAGGGTAAGGGCAAGGTGCGCTGGGTGTTCCTCGTAGATACCCACAAATGCGTGGGGTGCGGATTTTGCGTCAAGGCGTGCAAGATCGAGAACGAAATCCCCTATGATGCGAATGTGACCCGCACGTGGGTCGAGCGTTACGTGATTACCAAGGACGGCACAACGCACATCGATTCGCCCAAGGGGGCGCGGGACGGTTTTACAACCATGAAGATCGACCAAAATAAGGAGGGCTTGCTGGATATATCATCGGCGGATATAGAGAAGGCCTATTTCGTCCCCAAGCTCTGCAATCAGTGCGACAACCCCCCCTGCGTCCAGGTCTGTCCGGTCGGCGCAACCTACCAGACGGCAGACGGGGTCGTGCTGGTTGACCGCACCTGGTGCATCGGGTGCGGCTACTGCATCATGGGGTGCCCGTACAGCGTCCGGTTCTTCCATCCCGTGTACCACGTGGCGGAGAAGTGCAACTTCTGTTACCACCGTATCTCTCAGGGGATGAAAACGGCCTGCGTGGATGCCTGTCCGTTCGGTGCGCGCAGGATCGGCAACCTGCGCGATCCTGATGATCCGGTGACCAAGATTATCATGACGGAGCGGGTGAATGTCCTGAAGGAAGAGTACGGCACCAAGCCGCAGGTGTTCTACCTTGGATTTTCGAAGGAGGTGAAATAACATGGTACACGGTGAAGCCTGGACAATAAAAGAGTTCTTCGTCTATCCCAATGAGTATATCTACTGGTCCATCCAGATCGTCATGTATCCCTACATGACCGGCCTTGTGGCGGGCGCCTTCGTCCTTTCGTCCCTGTACCAT
>JBEKFJ010000062.1:13090-19193 GCA_050013355.1 Oryzomonas sp. | reverse complement strand
ACCACCGAACTGGAAAGTTGGGCGACAAATTCGGTCTGTTTATCGACGCTGGTAGCGATCACTTTTGCATTGCCATGGACCTTTTCGGTCTCCTCGGAAACCATACCGATAAGTTGGCGCAGCTTCTCGATGAACCGATTGAAGCTGCCGCAGATGGCGCCCAATTCATCCTGGCCGTTGTAGGATAAGCGCTTGGTCAGGTCACCCTCACCCTGGGCAATGTCGTTGACAAGGAACTCAATCTGGTTGAGTGGTCTCTTGATTGAACGAATGAGGTACGTCACAAGTATCAGGACAACTATGAAAGAAATAACGATGATGGTTATGGCCTGTGTAACAGCATGCTGTGCGCGACTATCGAGTTCCTTTTTGGCCTTTGCCAGATTCTCGTCGTTGACGACTGCATAGTCGGTGATGTTTTTCTCGGCCTGGTGGATTGCCTCCTTGTACTCACCAATGGCTTTATTGGCGTCTTGTGTGGTGGTAATGGCACCGGACTTGATCTGGACTAAAACCTTATTGAAGCCTGCATCATAGCTGTCGAGTGCCTTGTTGATGGCGATGAGAACCTCAATATCTTTCGCTTCCTTTTTAATCTTCTGGAGGACCTCCATATTTTTTTTGGCGTGCTCACGGGACTCACTCCATTGTTTTACATAGCCATCCACCTTGGCCGGATCTGAGATGTTAATGAAGGCGTCTTTTTCATAGCGGCGCATCATGTTCATGATGGCCCTCATTTGTTGAGCATTTTCTGCGCTGGCGGCATCATTTTCTATCGCTTCCTTGCACATGCTGAACGGCAAGCGTAAAGCCTGAGTTATGATGAAAGGTTTGCAATACAGGGTCGCCTGAGGCTTGCACGAGAAATGATCGGCAGTATGACGCTTTACCGTGGTTTATGGTCTGGAAAACGCCGGAAGAGAGGCTGAAATAGTGCAATACCCCTAAAAATTATACCTTGAGCAAAATGCCAAAAGTTGTGGTCATTGAATACAATTTTATAGCTTCATTGGCCATAACTTTTGGCAATTAGAGCAATGTTAATCACTCGATTTTATTCAGGCGTTAGTGACCATAACTTTTGGCCCAGCGCAAGGTGTAAAATCCCAAATGTTGTTGTCATCGGACAAAAGTCTTGTCATTGAAACAACATAATTGGGTAATTTTTAATGTGGGTGGCATATTACCTTAAAAATGGAATTGAGGCAAAATTTAAATATGATTTTTTGTTTTCTATGGTGCCCCAAGAGAGTGAAATCCGCTGAGTGGCAATTGCTCGCGCAATATTCGCTGGTCCCAATAATGATTCTCTCGCAAAAAGGAATTGAATCGCCAAAAATGCTAGCCAAGAGGGGGCAAGTGAGATGCCACGTTACGGCAAAGTGTGCGGAAGTCCCTTAATCGCGGAGGGGTATAAGCAATTCTTTAAATCGGAAAGAATTTGACAATGACAGTCTTCAGCGCTCCTGCTCCTCATTCATTAAATCGACTTGCTGCTCATAACATTCTGGACATATGGCATGGGTAAAATCAGCATCCGAATGTTGACTGATGTAAAGTTCCAGTTGATCCCAATAACCGTTGTCGTTTCGTATCTTCTTGCACCAGGCACAAATCGGTATGATGCCGGAGAGAACTTTCACTTGCTCAAGGGCTGCCGTCAATTCTAAAGCCTGTTGCTGCAATTGATCACCCTTCAAGACAAGAGCCCTTTCCTTGTCGGAAAGCCTTGTCAATAGATGGTTGAACGTAGTGGCCAACAAGCCGACCTCGTCATTGCTGTCAATGGTGATCTTGTATGAGTCTGGGGCACCTTCGCCAATGTGCGATACCTGGCTGGCAAGGCTCTTGAGATTTGAGGTGATCTTTGACGTCAGGGCCCAGACCAGGGCGATGGTAAACACTAATACCAAGGCCGAGGCAGTAAGCAGATATGTCCTGAGGCGGTAGGCCGGCGCATATGCCTCGTCCTTGGGGAAGGCGCAGCCGAGGACCCAGTCAACCATTCTCAGGCTTTTGAATGAGACCAACTGCTCGACACCACGCGAATTAACGGTCTCTCCGCTTCCTTCAAAGCCCAACAAGGCTTTGTCCAGTAATTTATTTCGGCCTGGCGGTAAATCATGCTTCATGATCCGTTTCTTGTCAGGATGGACAATCATAGTGCGATCTTTACTGATCAGATAGAGGTATCCCTTCTTGCCTATCTTGAATCCCATGAGTTCCTCAATGAAGTAATCGCTGGTCAGATTGATGCTTCCAGCAAGAAATCCAAGCAGATTATCATTACGGTCGTTGATCGGCACCGCCATGACGATAGCCGGGTCACTCGAGTTTGGACTAGGGTAGGGATTGGTGGAAATATCCGGCAGGCCATTCTTCTCGACACTACGTAGAAAAGACTCCAATTCAGCCGCTTTCTTGCCGCTTCTAACTGAATTATAAGGGTTTTCAGCCACTACTTCACAGTTTTTATTCAACAACATGATGCCATTGCCGAACATGCTTTCGATGCCGCTTATCTGATCAAGCACCTGCTGAGCTTTGTCCCGATCACGAAAGGCATCTTCAGGCACAGTGCGCCCGATATCAGCAAGTGCTACCAGCCAAGTCCCTAGTTTGTCATCTACGCTACGGGCGATGATTACGGTCATAGCATACTGCTGCTTTTGGATATTTTCCTGGGTCAGCGCCGAAACGAACCCAACAATCGACCAGAAGCCTATTGAGAGGATTGCCGTTAGAAAGATGCTTACGGTTAAGGCATATTTTTTCTGAATACCCAGCTTCAACATGCCAACCCCACAGGCGATTCTAGAACCATGCAGCCTATTTCACTTAGAGATTTAATTTAAATAAATTTGCTACCACCTGAGTCATTTAGCTTAGATAAGATTGCAACGGCTAGGTCAGTCAGTTTAATACCGGGTCTAATCGCTTCAGCAATCTCACTAAAACCCTCTATGTGTGCAGCAACAGACGCCAATGTGTTGTCCAAGCTGTTTAGACGTTGCAATACATCAGCATGACTCAGCTTAAAAAGGTTACTGAGACTACAGCTCAATTGGTTGTTTGATTTAATCAGGTATCGGATATCATTATGGTGTTTGACCTGTAGCCACTTCATGAATTCATTATATTCATCGTTTGTTCTAGCCCTGTGCTCACCGGCAAAATTACATACAAGACCAATTATAGTGGCAAAAGAGCCTGTTAATGTAAGCGAATCCATGGATAGCCTCTATTTACATTTATTACTACATTTAAATATGTCTACTATTATTTAAGTCTTCAAGGTGGTTAGAAAATACTCCATGGCTTCGCGCATGATATCCGAAACACTTTTGTGGTTTTTGTCCATGAACACATTGAGTTGCTCACGTTCTTCTTCGCTTACCCTCATCGAGATTACATTGTAACGCGGATTTTCTCTCATTCTGCCCATGGCAATTCCCTTTCAATCAAAATTGCTTTGATGATGAATGACCAAATCATCATCATAGGTGCTATTCCATGTTATAGACCAAGACTTACTCGTGCGTCATATATTCATTTACAACCGTGGTGTGAATAGTTTCATCAATCGTTTCATCATTTTGCGAATCGAGATAACAATATAATTGGAACGAAAAAACAATCACTGCCAGAATCAGAAAGATAATTATAAATAATATCATCTGTGAACTCCTTAACAGTTATTTACTGAAATACAAAAGTGTCATTTCAGTCCGGTTACAATATATTTTTCGTGGTTCCATGTTTATCTACCCCGGTTTCTTACTTTCCGGACCTGTTTTGGTAAATTTTGCAACTCTTGTAATCTCCGCCACAAAAAGCCAACATTTTGGGTATATTCAAACTCGTAATATTTGTGCAGTAACAGTCTGGTAGAGACTTGTCGATAAACTCACACCTTTTGTAACGTTGAATCTCAGGGCATTGCTCATCATTCATGTAGGCTGTTCCTGTATGCATAGTAAACCTCGTCGTCACATCCGATTTGTCTAAAATTACTCACAAATATAAAGCAACAGTGATGCCAATCTACAACATACTGTAATTACATGACTGTTATTTAAACAAGGTTGGCCAGGGGTAGGCAAAATGAAGATTAGGCGGGAATAAAGGTGGGCAAAATGAAGAGTTTTATAGTTTGTATTTTTCGAGCATGCGTTTGAAGCTGCTGTAATCGACGTCCAACAAGCGAGCCGCTTCCATCTTTTTACCGTCAGTAGCCGCTAGAGCTTGTCTTACAGCGTGACGTTTCAATTCTTCCAGGGTCTGTAACTGGCCGGCATTATTATTCGTCATGTCCTGATGCACCGCCGTCATAACATCCATTAGAACTTCGCTAGTGACTGTTTCTCCGGCAAACAGGGCCGCCCGTTTCATGACACTCTTCAACTCCCGCACATTACCCGGCCACGGGTAACGGCTTAACAGCAAGTTCGCGTCGTGAGTTAGGCGCGGAGTTACCCTGTTCAGCTCTCGCGATATATCGCATATAAAGGTACCGGCCAGAGCAGAGATGTCGTCACTTCTTTCACGAAGCGGCGGTATGGTTATCACCAGGTCACCAAGACGGTAGTACAGGTCTTGCCGGAAATTCCCGTTTTGCACCTCGTCCAGCAGGTCGCGGTTACTGGCGGCAATAATGCGCGTATCAACCTCTACCTGTTTCGTTCCGCCAACAGGGATAAACTGTTTTTGCTCGACGGCATGGAGTATTTTGGCTTGAATGGCAGGAGGCGCGCAATCGACATCGTCAAGAAACAGAGTCCCACCGTGTGCCTCCTCAAAAAGTCCTTTTTTAGTGGCAATCGCTCCGGTGAAGGCCCCCTTGATATGCCCGAACAGCTGGCTTTCCACCAGGGTTTCGGGCAAGGCGCTGACGGTCACCGTGATGAACGGTTGATGCCTGCGTTGGCTCAAACCGTGGATCAGCGAGGCAAGATGAGACTTGCCCACACCGGTCTCTCCCTGAATAATTACAGAAAAGTCGGTTTCTGCGATACGTTGCGCCTGCCTGATCACATTCTGCATTGCCGGACTGTCGCCAAGAAGCAGTTCCAGCGGGGCCTGCTCACGTTGCCTCGCGAGTTTCCTGTAATCAAGCGGCTTGCGAACATATGCGGACACGCCCAACTCAATGGCTTTGAGGAGATAAGAAGTCTCGGAGAATGCGGTACTGAGGATGATTGGAACTTCCGGTGCAATGTTCCGGACACTTCTTGCCATCTCCAGGCCGTCCATAACCGGCATCATAATGTCACTGACAACGATGTCGGGACGTTCGCGGGTAAACACCTCCAAACCTTCTTGCCCATTGATGGCGGTGATAACCCTTTCGAAATACATCTCAAGTACGATACGGACCCGTTCGCGAAGATCCGGTTCATCCTCCACGTAGAGGACCTTTATCGCTACCTTTTCATCTATTGCCATCTTCTTCATCAGAGTCGCCCCTTGCAAGAACTATCTTGAATACGGTGCCGTCAGGCCCGCTTGTGAAGCTGAGCCGGCCTCCCATGCTCTCCTCAATGATAAGCTTTGACATGTAAAGACCTATGCCGGTCCCCTTGCCCTCGGATTTACTCGTGAAATACGGTTCAAAGATTTTGTCCCGGTATTGTTCGGGAATTCCGCAGCCATTATCCTGTACCTCGATAACGACATTGCCTGATATGCCGCTTACCGTGATGACTATCAAGCCGGTTGGGCCCTTCTCGCCATCGGGAGTAGTTCCCCGTGAGGCATTGTCGATAATAGCATCAAATGCGTTACTGATGAGATTGAGAAGAGCCTGCTTAAACTCGTTCGGGTAACCACTCACTTTTGCCGGGTGGCCGCAGTCTTGATCGACCAGCTTTAGACTGACGCTTGAATGTGAGAATTGAGACGATACCAGCAAAATAACGTCATTTATCTTTTCTAAGACATCAAATGTCTCTACTACTTTTTCAAGGCTGAAAAAATTCCTGAAATCCTCGATGGTATCAGACATGTAATAGAGCTGCTTCTGCGCATCTGCCTCGGCATTCTCCAGAAATGTATTGTCCATGCAATTCCGCTCCCACGCCATTCTGATGCTCTGGATAGT
>JBEKFJ010000062.1:0-13066 GCA_050013355.1 Oryzomonas sp. | reverse complement strand
GCTCCAAGAGTTGCCAATGGCTGCCGCCATTGATGAGCAATAGCCCCTATCATCTCTCCTATTGCCACCAGACGGGCGTTGCGGGCCAATAAACGCTCATGATTAAGACGTTTCTCCGTTTCTATATCAATTCTCTTAGCCAGGCTTTGGTTCAGGTCATTGAGCTTTTTTTCGATCTGCTTGCGGGTGGTAATGTCTTGGGAGACGCTCCGGCTCATTACAAATGAACCGTCAGTGTCGCGCACAGCCGTTGCGCTCATGAGGACAGTGATTGTCGAACCATCCTTGCGGATCATATCAAATTCAAGATCGCGCACCCACCCCTGCTCTTTGAGAAAAGGAAAGCTCTTCTCGAGCTCTTTCTGCCCCTCGGGAGTTATGATATTCATAAAAGTTTTGATCCCAACCACTTCTTCGCGCGAGTATCCTAGCCAGTTGAGCTCGGTATCATTTATGCGTATGATTACGCCGTCTTTATTCAACGAATGGTAACCACAGGGGGCATTGTTGTAGAGGTCGGATAACTCAAACTTACTCCTGACAAGTGCAGATTCCCTCAATGAAAGATTGCGAGCCATTTCATCAAATGTCCGTCCCAAACTCCCCAGTTCCGCCCCTTGAACCATTTCCGAAACCTTGATCTCAAGGTCTCCTTCTGAAAGACGTTGCGAGGCTTCTTGAAGTTTTCTGATCCGCTGTAAAAAAACAAAATTACCCATGAACATGACGATAATAATCGCCACCAGTAATATTGCCGATAACGTGGCAATATTAAAAATCAAAGCGTGGAGGGCTTTTCCCTGGGTTTCCTGGAGCGGAATACTCGTACGAATATACAGATAGGGCGATTGCTCTCCATGCATGGTCAGCTTGCGATATGAATTAATGGCATTGTTGTCAGCGGACTCGAAGTCGGCTGTACTGGCCTCATCATCACCATTTATCATGCTCTGAAAAATGTCTTCCTTTACCTTGGTTCCAATGTATTTTGCAGGATTAAGATTTCTGTCAATGATCACCCCATGACAGTCAATGATGCTATATGTAGAACCTTTTGGTAAAGCAGAGTGTTGCAAGAGTTCATTTAGATGACTGAAATTAAGACTTACTAGAATAACCCCTTCAATATAACCGAGTGTATTGATTAAGGGATAACCATAGCCAATGGACGGTTTAGCTGTTATTCTACCTATGCTGAAATCGCCGGAAGAGAATTGTCTGGTCTTAACAGCTTTCCTAAAGGCAAGCCTGTCTCCTACGGAAATAGATTTGGTAAATGGCAAACCCGATGCCCAGACATTTCCAAAACGATCCGCGATGCCGATGTTACCATATTGAGGGCTGTTCTTGAGGACATCGGCCAGAATCTTATTGGTTGCAGATTTATTGTGATTTTTTATTTCGGGGAGTTGAGCCAATACGGTCAACAATTGTTCCGCATCGCCCGTCAGATTATATTGTTCGGTTGCTATGTTATAGACCAGCTTTCTCCCTTCAGAGATGCCTTCATCAATGGCATCTTGCCTCTGGTTTAAGCCCGTATGAATGATTAACATGAAAGCCGGCAAAGCCAGCATGAATGCCATCATTAACAGGTGCGTACGCAATGAAAATGATAATAATCGGTTGATTATGGCTTCTTTCATCAATGATCCTTCAGGATGTTGCCGGGAGCCCTGTGTTATGGTTTCAGCTTTAACGAATAATCAAGGCACTCCAAAAACGCAACCACAATATTCAACTCGAACGAAGGTGTCCTTTGCGTTGAGTGATCGGTTGACCCTATAAGACCCATCTTATATATCGGTTATATCGGGTCAGCGCAAGGATTCGTGCGAAAATGCGTTACGCGACAAACAGAACCAAATTGAACTGAGGCTACGCTGATACATCATCTGAGGCGCCAGGGCAAGGATTCGTATCCAAGGCTGGTGCTTCCCTGTTCCCTGGCCCAAAAGCCGACCCCCTTTTGAAGGCCGTGCTCGATATAGCGCTTGAAGCCCCGGCTGTTTTGACTTACAGTTGTGCCGTTCGTTCCACCATTCCATGAATACGGGACCTGCCCATGAAAAGACCGCTTCTCCTGATGATCCTCGATGGCTGGGGGATCAACCCTAATCCCGAGAATAACGCCGTAGCACTGGCCCACCCACCCAACCTGACCGGGTTGCTGGCGGAATACCCCCATGTCCGGATCCAGACCTCCGGCATGGCTGTCGGACTGCCCGACGGCCAGATGGGCAACTCCGAAGTCGGCCACCTCAATATCGGCGCCGGCCGGATCGTTTACCAGGATCTGACCCGCATCACCAAATCGATCCGGGACAACGATTTTTTTGCCAATCCGGTTCTGCTGGAGTGCATTGCAAAGACCAAGGCCGGCGGCGGCAGGCTGCACCTGGCAGGCCTGCTCTCGGACGGCGGCGTGCACTCCCACAACAGCCACCTGTACGCCCTGCTGGAACTGGCCAAACGGGAAGGGTTGAAGGAAGTGTTCGTGCACTGCCTGCTGGACGGCCGGGACACCCCGCCCCAGAGCGGCATCGACTACCAGGCCCGGTTGGAGGCGGAGATCGTGCGGATCGGCACCGGCCGCATCGCCACGGTCATGGGACGCTACTATGCCATGGACCGCGACAACCGTTGGGAACGGGTCGAAAAGGCCTACAACGCCATGGTTTGCGGCGAGGGGGAACAGCGCGCCTCGGCCCGGGAGGCCGTCGAGGCAAGCTACAGCACCGGGGTGCACGACGAATTCGTCGTACCGGCCGTGATCGCCGACAATGGCGCACCGGTCGCTACGATCAGGGACGGCGACGGTGTTATATTCTTCAACTTCCGCTCCGACCGGGCTCGGGAGATCACCCGCGCCCTGGCCCTTGACGGCTTTGATGGCTTCCAGCGCCGCTGCCGTCCGAAACTGGCCAGCTATGTCTGCATGACGGAGTACGACGCCACCTTCGGGCTGCCCATAGCCTACGGGCCCGAGCAATTGACCAACATCCTGGGCGACGTGCTGGCCCGGGCCGGGCTGAAACAATTGCGTATCGCGGAGACCGAGAAATATGCCCATGTGACCTTTTTCTTCAACGGCGGCGTGGAAATCCCGTTCCCCGGCGAGGAGCGCTGCTTGATCCCATCGCCCAAGGATGTGGCAACCTACGACCAGAAGCCGGAGATGAGCGCCTACCCGGTGACGGAGGAGTTGCTGAAACGTATCGACCAGGACCTCTACGATGTGATTATCCTCAACTTTGCCAATTGCGACATGGTCGGGCACACCGGCATCCTGGATGCTGCTGTCAAAGCGGTCGCGGTGATCGACGACTGCGTGGGAAGGATCGTGGCCAAGGTGCGGGAAAAGGGGGGCGCGGCGCTGATCACGGCCGACCACGGCAATGCCGAACAGATGGCTGACGACAATGGCAAGCCGTTCACGGCCCACACCGCCAACCCGGTCTGGCTGCTGCTGGTTGACGACAGCCGCAAGAATACCGCATTGCGCGAAGGGGGCCGGCTGGCCGACATCGCACCGACCATGCTGAAGATGCTGGGGCTGGCGCAGCCCAAGGAGATGACAGGAGAGAGCCTGGTATGAAAACCGCAAAGATCCCAGCCACGGACAACGAATACCTGATCGGCAAGATCCTCTGCATCGGCCGCAACTATGTGGACCATATCAAGGAGCTGGGCAACGAAACTCCGGCTGCGCCGGTGGTTTTCATGAAGCCTGCTACTGCCGTTGTGGATGACGGCGGCTCCGTGGTCATCCCCCCATACAGCACGGAATGCCATTACGAGGCGGAGCTGGCGGTACTGATCGGTAGGGACGGCAAGGATATCCCCGAGGCTGAGGCACTGTCCCATGTGGCCGGTTATGGGGTGGCCATCGACATGACCTTGCGGGATGTACAGGACAACCAGAAGAAGAAGGGGTTGCCATGGGAAATCGCCAAGGGGTTCGACACCTCCTGTCCATTGTCGGACTTTACCCCTGCCGCACAGGTCCTTGATCCGCAAAACCTGACCATCAGGCTGCTGCTCAACGGCGAAGAACGCCAGAACGGCTCCACCGGCCTGATGATCAATCCGGTGGCGAGGATTGTCAGCTATCTCTCCACCGTCTTTACGCTTGAAGAGGGAGACGTGATCCTGACCGGCACCCCGGCCGGCGTCGGCAGGGTCCGGCCGGGGGACGGCATGGTTGCCGAAATCGCGGGAGTGGGGCGGCTTACCGTTACCGTCGAATGACCTCTTCCAGCATGCATGCGGGGCATCATGGCAAAGGGTACTCCAATTCGGCATAACAAGCGTCTGGTGCGGATGTTGCGCCTGTTCAAGCACATCCGCTTCGTGGGCCAGCCGGCCACCTACCGGCGCAACCGGGTAGCGCTCCTCCCGGACGGCCCCCATTTCTTCCAGGCCCTTTTCGCCGCCATCCGTTCGGCAGAGCACCACATCCTCGCCGAATACTACCTGATCCGCAACGACTCAACCGGCGCCGCATTCGCCGCCGAGCTTACCGATGCGCGCCGGCGCGGCGTGCAGGTGTTCCTGATCTACGATTACATCGGCTGCGTCGAAACCCCTTCCGCCTACTTCAGAAACCTGGCCCGCCAGGGGATCGAGCTCGTGTCCTTCAACGTGCCATCGTTCAAGCGGGGCATCCACTGGTTCGACAAGCGCGACCACCGCAAAATGACCGTTATCGACGGCCGCCAGGCCTTCCTGGGGGGCTTCAACATCGGGGACGAATACGCCGGGCTTGTTTCGAGTCCTTTTAAATTCCGTGATGTGGGGCTCAGCATTACCGGCAGCGCCGTGCGCGAGTTGGAACGCATCTTTTCCGAAACCTGGCAGATGGAACGGGACGAACCGCCCCGGATCCCGGCCGGCGGTGAGGAGCCCGGCGCGCCCCGCCCCGGCCGGGCCAACGTCATCATCGTCAGCGGCGGGCCGCACCACCGCAGTTCCTTCATACGCAGCGCCTTTCTGGCCGCCATCACCTCCGCCTCGGAGAGTGTCCTCATCGTCACTCCCTACTTCGTCCCCGGCCCGCGCATCATCCGTTCGCTGTTGCGGGCGGTCCGGCGCGGCGTACGGGTGCGCATATTGCTCTCGGCCAAAAGCGACGTTCCGTTGATGCGGCTTATGGGGCGAAGCTACTATTCGGCGTTGCTCAAGGAGGGTATCGAGATCTGCGAGTTGGAGCGGGAGCTGCTGCACGCCAAGGTCATGCTGATCGACGGCGAGCGGACGGTGATCGGCTCGGCCAACCTGGACCAGCGCAGTTTCCACCGCAATTTCGAGATCAACGGCATCATCGACAACAGCGCCTTTGGCAAGCAGATCGCCCGGATGCTGGAACAGGACTTCCGGGATTCGCGGGCCGTTACCCTGGAGGATCACGAACGCCGGGGCAAGCTGTCGCAGCTCCTTGAGAAGTTGGTCACCCTGTTCGCCTGGTTCCTGTAGGGGTGCCCTCAGGGCGCCACAAAAGCATGAAGCGAAACCAGAGCCAAACCGCCGCCGCTGCCGTCATTGCCGCGGGAACAGCACAAAAAAACCGGTTCAGGCGGCGTTCATACAGCCGAAGCCAACGGGGCTCAACCTCTCCCGGCCCCATTCCCCTGGAGAAGGTGCGGCGGGTATCCAGCCAGAAGAATATCTGCCAGGCATTGGCGGCCACATGGCGGCCGGTGGCGTGCCAGAAGGCGCGGCGCCACCTCCAAGGCCTACGTGCAATCAGGGTGCGGATGCCTTCCAGAATCGGATAGAGCGAGAGCCGGCCGGTTTCGGAGTCGAAACGGTACAATCCGGAAAGGGTGGCGAAAAACTCTGTCCAGCCGGCCACAAGACAATTGACGATGATGGCGTTCAGTACCTGCCGCTCCCAAAGCCCTTCTGTTTCAAAGCGGCGGGCAGAGGTGCCGACCTCGGCGGGGAATAACAGCCAGTCGCCCCGTGCCGCCACCGCATCCACAAAGCGGAGATCCTCCAGAAAGGGCATCTGTTCGTCAAAGCCGTTGAGGGATCGGAAGAACAAGCGGGAAAGCATGAAGCCCTGATCGCCGCGAATGCACTCCTTTCGGGCGAGCCGCGTCTTGGCCTCGTAGAAGAAATAGGCCAGGGATGGCTTGCAGTTACTCCGGTGGAAGCGAAGCGCAAAACGTCCGGCAACCTCGTCGCAGCCTGTTACGGCCTGCTGCACCCTCAATGCCGCCAGTGCACGGCTCAAGGCATCGTCGGCAGCGAATGTGGAATCGACGTGCAAAAACAACAAGGTATCGGCGCGAGCAATGGCAGCGCCGGCATTCATCTGGCAGCCGCGACCACGGGGCGCATGAACGACCTCGGTGGTAAACGGCGTCTGCCGGGCCAGTTGGGCAGCACGCTGCGGGGTGCCGTCCCCCGAACCGCCATCGCAGAGGAGCAGTTCGAAACGGATCCCCTGCTGGCCGGCGAGGGTTGCGAACAGCAACGGCAATTGGGCGGTCTCGTTGAGGACCGGCACAATGATGGAGAGATCAGGCGTGCGGTCGTGCGTCATGGGCGCCCCTGGGAGAGAGAATGCTTCTGTATCCGGATCAGTCATATGTGCATTCCGAAACCGGTCCTGGATTGATCGATACCCACTGCCACCTGGATCTGGAGCCCCTTGCCGCGCACTTGCCGCAGGTACTTGCAGCTGCCCGCCTGGCCGGCGTGAACCGGTTCGTAGTGCCGGGGGTGCACCCACATGGTTGGAAGCGGATCATGGCCTTGGCGGCGTCGCACCACGAAATCCTGGCCGCAGTCGGTATCCATCCCATGCATGCCGACCTTGCCGACGATGATGCGCTCTCGGACCTGGCCGGACTGGCCGCTGACAGCGTTGCGGTCGGCGAGATCGGTCTGGACCCTACGTACTCCGTCCCCCTCACAATCCAGGAGGCCGCATTCCGCGAGCAGCTCAGGATGGCTGTCTCGCGCGGCCTGCCGGTGCTGGTGCACTGCCGCCGAGCCTTCCAACTGACATTGCAGCTTTTGCGGGAGGAAAAAGCCTGCCACGCGGGAGGCATCATGCATGCCTTTTCCGGATCGCCGGAGATGGCGCGGGAGTTTATCCGCCTCGGGTTCGCCATCTCCCTGTCCGGCACCCTGACCTGGCACAATGCGGTGCGCCCCCTGCGCCTTGCCCGGGAAATCCCGCTTGCGCATCTCGTCCTGGAAACCGATGCCCCCGACATGCCGCCCCAGAGCCACCGAGGGCAGGCCAATCAACCTGCCTGGCTGGCCGAGGTTTTACTCGCCCTCTCTGCGGCTAAAAACGTCACACCGGAAGCCGTTGCAACTGCAACGCGCGAAAATTCGGTCAGAGTACTCGGCCTCACCGGAGAGCGCAACGGTTAATTCACATCAAAAACGGCAGGTTGGCCACAGAGACGCAGAGACACAGAGGAAATCACAGAGTTTTTTCAAATATCCTCATACCCGGAATGGCGAGGGGAATGAGACCGAAATGTCTACTGTCTAACCCTTTTTATGTTTATCTCCGTGTCTCTGTGGCTCTGTGGCAAATGTTTATTCGGAGATCATGTCTATGCTTCAGAAGCGATTCCACACCATTTTGCTGAATTTTTTTTAAAATAACTTGCTTAGGCTCGGATCAGGAGGTAAGCTTTAGCGTCAATCATTCTGAGGAGCTTCATGATGAAATTGCTTGTTGCCTTTGCTGCTTCTGCCCTTGGCCTGGCTCTCGGCGGCTGCGCCATGTTCAGCGCATGGAAAAGCATCCCGCCGCCAGGCGGCTGCGACCAGTGCCATACCGTAGCGATCTCCGCCAATTGGGAGGTGACCTACCGGCCGGCCATGGTGGCTGACGAACGGGGACGGCAATACTTCCAAACGCCGGAATACAACCTCACCCTGCAAGGCAAGCAGCAGTCGCCGCTCGACACCAAAAAGCTAGAGGAACTGGCCTGTTTTGATTGCCACAAGACACCGACGCCGGCGCACCAGGGGCGTACAGGACGTTTTCATCACTAATTAGTTTCCATCCGGAGTTTCCGGATGAAAACTGATTCCAGGCGCGTGCGTCCGGATAGAGTCCAAAAGGCCGTTTAATTTGTGTTCTAACCATTTTTTCTAAAAAACAGCCTTATTTGCATTAAAAAAATATTGACATGAATTTTTTAGCGAGTATATTTCATGTTTGATTTTAGAAACCATGCGCATTGCGTTCAAATGGTGAATTCCAACAGAAAGAGGTGACACAAATGAAAAAACTGATCTCCCTGACGCTGGTACTGGCCCTTGCTACCGTTTTTGCTGCCGGATGCAAGAAAAAAGAAGAAGCTCCGGCTCCGGCTCCGGCTCCGGCCGCCGCTCCGGCTCCCGAGCAGAAGCCGATGTCTTCCGCTAAAGCTCCTGCTGCTCCGGAAGCCCCTGCTGCTCCTGCTGCTCCTGCTGCTCCCGAGAAGAAGTAACTCCGCTTTCCCTGTGTGGATCGCATAAGCCTGTGGGGATTCTCTCCCGCAGGCTTTTTTTGTCTCCATCGCCTGACCCCCAACGATTACTCCGGCAGAGATTTACGAACTCAGCGCAAGAGGTGAACGCTCACGGCCTGAAGGGAAAAGCCCACCATGCACGAGATGTCCATAACCCAGGGAATCATCGATATCTGCGAACAACACGCCGGCGGCAGACGCGTGCTCTCATTGGACGTGGAGATCGGGGAGTTGAGCAGCGTTGTTCCCGAAGCGGTGGAATTCTGTTTTGAGGCGTGCAGCCGCGGCACCCTGCTGGAGGGAGCACGCCTGAACATCGTTCGCATCCCGGGCCGGGGGCATTGCCTGGATTGCGGGACAGACACACCGCTCACGGCGGCCTTTGGATCGTGTGCCCGCTGCGGCGGCTACCGGGTGACCATCGAAGCAGGCGAGGAGATGCGGGTCCGGGAGATCGAGGTCGATGAATGATGCGGATTATCTAGTTTCCATCCGGAAACTCCGGATGGGAAACTAGCAGTTTTCGGACGAATCCAACAAAGAAAAGCCGGACGCGAATCCATGTTCGCGTCCGGCTTTCTCACTACATCACCCTAATTCCCTCATCGGCAGTACAGTCGCCGCGGGTCGGGGGAAAGGCCGCAGAACCCCTTATTCATTCCAGCCTTCGGGGTTAACCTCGCCGATCTGCTCCCAGTGCTCGGGAGAGCGCCACAGGCTGGAGAGGATCAGCTCACGGATATGGAGGAACTCCTTGGGCAGCCGGTCGTACATCTTGACGAACAGTTCCTCGTGGGAGATGAGCTCGTTCTGCCACACACCCCGGTCAACCGACATCAGCTCGTTGAACTTCTCGCGGGACATGTCCAGCCCTTCCCAATCCATGTCCTCGTAACGCGGCATCCAGCCCAGGGGGGATTCAACGGCGCCGCCCCGGCACTGAACCCGCTCGACGATCCACTTCAGCACCCGCATGTTGTCGCCGTAGCCGGGCCAGATGAACTTGCCGTTGGCATCCTTACGGAACCAGTTGACGCTGAAGATGCGCGGCGGGAGGGGGACGGTGCGGCCGAACTGCAGCCAGTGGGCGAAGTAGTCGGCCATGTGGTAGCCGCAGAAGGGGAGCATGGCGAACGGGTCGCGGCGCACATTGCCGGTAGCGCCAACCGCTGCCGCCGTGGTCTCGGAACCGAGGGTTGCGGCAAGGTACACGCCGTAGTTCCAGTTGAAGGCCTGGTAGACCAGCGGCACCGTATCCTTGCGGCGTCCGCCGAAGATAAAGGCGCTCATCGGCACCCCTTTGGGGTTCTCCCAGTCCGGGTCGATACAGGGACACTGGGAGGCCGGCGAGGTGAAGCGCGCATTGGGGTGGGCAGCCGGGCGGCCGCAGCCGGGCGTCCACTCGCTCCCCTGCCAATCGATGAGCCTTGCGGGCGGTTCGTCGGACATCCCCTCCCACCAGACATCGCCGTCCTCGGTCAGGGCAACGTTGGTGAAGATAGAATTTTTCTCGCAGGAAATCATGGCGTTGGGGTTGGTTGTGTAGTTGGTGCCGGGGGCCACGCCGAAATAGCCGTATTCAGGGTTGATGGCATATACCTGCCCGTCGGCGGCCGGCTTGATCCAGGCGATATCGTCACCGATGGTGGTTACCTTCCACCCCTTATCCTGGAACGGCTTGGGAGGGATCAACATGGCAAAGTTGGTCTTGCCGCAGGCGCTGGGGAAGGCGGCGCCGACGTAGGTCTTCTCGCCTTTCGGCGATTCCACGCCAAGGATCAGCATATGCTCGGCCAGCCACCCTTCATCCTTGCCCTGCTTGGAAGCGATGCGCAAGGCGAGGCACTTTTTGCCCAAAAGGGCGTTGCCGCCGTAGCCGCTGCCGAACGACCAGATCGACCGCTCCTCAGGAAAGTGGACGATGTACTTCTCCTTGTTGCAGGGCCAGAGAACATCCTTCTGGCCCGGTTCGAGGGGAGCACCCACGGAATGGAGGCACGGCACGAAGTCGCCGTGGCCAAGCACGTCCAGGACGGTCTTGCCCATGCGGGTCATGATCCGCATGTTGACGGCAACGTAGGCGGAGTCGGATATCTCCACCCCGATCTTGGCGATATTGGAACCCAGCGGCCCCATGCTGAACGGGATGACGTACATGGTGCGCCCCTTCATGCAGCCCTTGAAGAGCTTCTGCAGGGTTTCCTTCATCTCCTTGGGGGGCATCCAGTTATTGGTCGGTCCCGCATCCTGTTTGGAAAGGCTGCAGATGAAGGTGCGGTCCTCGACCCTGGCCACGTCGATCGGGTCCGACCAGGCGAGATAGCTGTTGGGGCGCTTCTGTTCGTTCAGCTTCC
Organism: Oryzomonas sp.; assembly: GCA_050013355.1. Lineage (GTDB taxonomy): Bacteria > Desulfobacterota > Desulfuromonadia > Geobacterales > Pseudopelobacteraceae > Oryzomonas. Next base: position 2,223 of record JBEKFJ010000062.1, on the reverse strand, counting down.
TGAAGGTTCCGGACTTGACCAGCAGACCGCAGAGTTCGTCGTACTCCTCCTGGGAACCGTCACACCAGTGTATCCGCTCCGGCTCGCACAGGCCGGCAACCTCTTCAACCCATTTCAGCAGCTTTTCATTTTGCGGGATTTCACAACTCATGCCACTTCCTCCTCATGTCGTTGAATTTCATACCTGAAACCGAAAAGAATCCTGGTCACGATAGGCAGTATGACTGATCGTGCTGACGCTGGCAGTGCATATCGACGGGAACGGCGCCTGGAAGAATGGCGGGCAAAAACAGCCATGGTCAGGCTGGTTAGAGCGATTGGCCGGGTTCTGGATGAAAACCTATCTCAAGGCCTGCGCAACCTCGCGGCCACAGGAAAACACCGTTGAATGTTGCTGTCCAGCTTCCCCACACAACAACGTCAAAAATTTACCGGTAATAAATACCACAGGGATTCCGAAAATGCAAAAGCGTTTTACCGGAAAAATGCCGTAGAGTGCACATCCGCTCACAACAGATTTGGCCGGCAGAATCCAGGTGCGATTGTCCGGCCGGCCGACGGGATGGATGCGCATCGGTTTTAGGCAGAATAAAGGGGGCGGACGCTAGTGTCCCGTGCGGTTAGTCGTGGGAAGTAATTCCGAGATATTTTGGCTGGTGCCAAGGCGCGGCGACGTAGGTGTAGCAGGGTCTACATCAAGGAGCCGCAACGACGGCAGCGGACAAAAGAGCCGGAATTACGAGTACGAACTAACCGCACGGGACACTAGACAACGCCTCCCATTCCCCGTACAACTCCTCCAGCCGGCTGTTCAGGGCTGCGTGGCGTTCGCCGGCCTCGGCGCCCCGTTGCGGGTCGTCGAAAAACCCGTGGGCGTTCATCTCCACCTCCAAACGGGCAAGCTCGGCCTCGGTGCGGGAGATCTCCGACTCGACGGAGGCCATCTGCTTCTGACGGCCCTGTTCCTCACGCTTGCGTTGTTTTTCCTCCTCGCGTCCCTTCTTGCGCTCTTCCCTGGTAGCTTCGGGGAGTGGCAGCGGCAGTGCTTCAGCGGCGGCGGACTGCCGCGAGGCGGCGGCGCGGGCGGCATCGGGGGACGCAACCGGCGCTACCTTTTCCTTTTTCTCCAGAAAATACTCGTAATCGCCGTAATAGCTGACCAGAGCGCCTCCTTCAACCTCCACGACGCGGGTTGCCAGGCCGTTGACGAAATAACGATCATGGGAGACGAAGACCACCGTGCCGTCAAAGGAGCGCAACGCGTCCAGCAGCACCTCCTTGCTGAACAGGTCCAGGTGATTGGTCGGTTCGTCCATCAGCAGCAGGTTGGAGGGGCGCAGCAGCATCTTGGCCAGGGCAAGGCGGTTGCGCTCGCCGCCGGAGAGCACACCGACCTTCTTGTGGATGTCGTCACCCGAGAAGAGAAAGGCGCCCAGGATGTCCCGCAACTTGGGGACCATGCCATAGGGGGCATCGGCATAGAGTTCCTCATAGGCCGTGCGCGTGGCATCCAGGGCGCTGGCTTGGTCCTGGGCAAAGTAATCCATGATCACATTGTGCCCTTCGATCCGTTCACCCCCCTGGAACGGAGCGCCGGCCAGGACCGACATGAGGGTGGACTTGCCGGCACCGTTATGGCCTACCAAGGCAACGCGCTCCCCCTTCTCGACAACGAGATCGACGCGGTCGAGGACCGACAGGTCCCCGTATGACTTGGTGAGCCCCCTCAACTCCATGACGGTCTTGCCGCTTTTGGGAGCAGGTGGGAAGTGAAACCGTATCCTTTTCCGTTCCGGAGGGAGCACGATCCGTTCGACCTTTTCAAGTTGCTTGATGCGGGATTGTACCAACGAGGCCTTGTTGGCCTGGTAGCGGAAGCGGCGGATAAAATCCTCGGACTTCTCGATCTCCTCGTCCTGGCGGCGCTTGGCCTCCCGCAGGGCCGTGACCCGCTCCTCCCGCTGGACGAGGTATCTGGAGTAGCTGCAATGGTAGTCGGTGATGGCGTGGTTCCAGACCTCGCTGACCCGGCTGCACACCCGGTCCATGAAGAACCGGTCGTGGGAAACCAGGATCACCGAGCCGGAGTAGGAGCAGAGGTACTCCTCCAGCCAGTTGCGGGCCTCGATATCCAGATGGTTGGTCGGTTCGTCCAGAAGCAGCACGTCCGGCTTCTGCAGGAGCAGCCGGGCCAAGGCGATGCGCATCTGCCAGCCGCCGGAG
>JBEKFJ010000061.1:0-13204 GCA_050013355.1 Oryzomonas sp. | reverse complement strand
GCGGCGACGGGTGTACTGGTACGCCGCATCATCAGCGCCTTCGGTTATCCCATGGACCGTGAGACGGCGCTCTGTTTGTACGTCTCCATCATCACCGATACCGGTTCCTTTCGCTATTCCAACGCCAATCCCGAGGCCTTCGCCATTGCCGGCGAGATGGTCGGATACGGTATCAATGCCTGGGACGTGGCTGAACAGCTTTATGAGAACCAGCCCCGCAAGCGTCTTGAGCTGCTGGCAAAGTGCCTGCCCACCCTGGAGGTGTTCAATAACGGCCTTGCCGCTTCGGTCGCCGTGACCCTCGACATGTATGCCGTAACTGCCGATGACTCAGAACTGACGGACGGCTTTGTCAATTATCCCCGTTCCATACGCGGCGTCGAGGTGGCGATCTTTTTCCGTCAGATGGCCGAACAGAGGTACAAGATCGGCTTCCGTTCCAAAGGCAAGGTCAATGTGGCCGGTTTTGCCGCCCAAATGGGCGGCGGGGGGCATCACAACGCAGCCGGCTGTACCGTGGACGGCACGCTGGACGAGGTGAAGGCGAAGGTCTATGCCATCGTGGAATCAGCCTTTTGCTAGATCGCCGCAGGAACTCGCTCGCCCCGCTGAGCAGCCTCCGGCACCGGTCCCTCCGCACCCCCGTTGCTCTGTCATTGCCGCGGTCACACCCCCGTAAACGCACCTCCCTATGAACGGTTTTGTTGTCATCGACAAGCCGCCCAGTATCACCTCTCATGACGTGGTCAGCCGCGTGCGCCGGATTCTCGGTACCAGGAAGGTGGGGCATACCGGCACCCTCGACCCCTTTGCCACCGGTGTTCTGCCGGTAGCCGTCAACGAGGGGACCAAGGCCATACCTTTCCTCGACGAAGGGCTCAAGGTGTATGACGCGCTCCTTCGTCTCGGCGTGAAGACCGACACCCTGGACATGACCGGCCGGGTGCTGCATGAGGCGGACGGGACAGCGGTGAGCCCCGGGCGGCTGGAAGCTGTCGTGGAGAGCTTTGTCGGGGAGATCAGCCAGGTGCCGCCCATGTTCTCCGCCATCAAGCGCGACGGGCAACCGCTGTACAAACTGGCGCGCAAGGGACAGGAGGTGGAACGTCAGCCGCGCCGGGTGCGGATCGGCTCCCTGGAGATTCTCTCCGTGAGCCTGCCGCTGGTTACACTGCGCGTGGTCTGCTCCCGCGGCACCTACGTTCGCTCCCTGGCGGACGATATGGGGACGGCCCTGGGGTGCGGCGCTGCACTCCAGGAGTTGCGCAGGACGGCCAGCGGGCCGTTCGACATAGCTTCGAGCGTCACCCTGGAAGGTCTGGAGGAAGCCGTTCGGGAAGGACGAGCCGAGGCGCTCTGTCGAACGCCCTATGCCGCGCTCGGCCACCTGGACGATATCCCCCTGAACGACGCCGGTCTGGCCAAGGTCGGGTATGGCAGGGCGCCCGGGTTGGAGGAGACGCTGGTCGCCGCCTGGCCTGCATGCGACTCCCCCCGCCTGGTGCGCCTGTCCCGCGGGGGGGAGCTTGTTGCGGTGGCGGAACTCTCGCCCCTTGACGGTGGCGGGTTTTGTGTTACGCTGAAACGTGTCTTCTGCTGAGTTATACCGATTCCAAATCAAGGCGCTATTCTCGCGTTGGCTCGTCTTCGGCTCCTCAACGTACTTGTCTGTACGCCTTCGTCGCCTCAATCCTCGCCGCCTTGATTTCATCCTTGATTTGGAATCGGTTTACTTCTTTACAAATACGCACTTATGTGCTATTTAACAAAACTCTGGATAAAGTGGCTATGCTGCGGCATACAGATAACAAACCGTAACGAAGGGAGGTGTTGACAGTGTTGGCAACCGAAAAGAAACAGGAAATCATCAACTCGTTTAAAACCCATGACAGCGACACAGGTTCTCCGGAGGTGCAGATCGCCATTCTCACCGAACGGATCACCTATCTGACCGAGCATTTCAAGATCCACAAAAAGGACCACCACAGCCGGCGCGGGCTTCTGAAGCTCGTCGGCCAGAGGAGGCGCCTTCTGGACTACCTCAAAGGCAAAGAGCTGGACAGGTACAAGAAGGTCATCGAACGACTCGGCATACGCAGGTAATGGAAGGCAGTATGCCCGCATCCTTGCGGGTATATTGCCTGCTCCATTTTGAGGTATGCTCGTTTCAGAAGAGGGCTTTACAGCCCTTTTATTTTTTGTTGGGGACGTGGTTAGAGTCTCCCTGTCGAAAAAACACATCTAATACTTCCTTCCTTCAGGGAGGCTGTAGCGACGGCCCCAACACAACCAAACAGGAGAATGACACATGGAACAAAAAGTACAGGTTGAGTTCGGCGGCAGGATCGTAACCATTACCACCGGCAAGATGGCCAAGCAGGCCAGCGGCGCCGTTGTGGTCAGTTGTGGCGACACCATGGTGCTGGTGACCGCCGTGGCGACAAAAGAGGCCAAGGAGGGGCAGGACTTTTTCCCCCTTACCGTTAACTATACTGAAAAAGCCTATGCCGGCGGCAAGATCCCGGGCGGCTTCTTCAAACGCGAGGCGCGTCCGTCGGACGCCGAGACCCTCACCTGCCGTCTGATCGACCGTCCGATCCGCCCGCTCTTTCCCGAGAACTTCCTCAACGATACCCAGGTCATGGCCACCGTCGTGTCGGCCGACAAGGACAATGACCCCGCTATCCTTGCAATGCTGGGCGCCTCGGCGGCCCTGACGGTGTCCGACGCCCCGTTCCATGGCCCCATCGCCGGCACCAAGGTCGGGCGGGTGAACGGCAGGCTGATCTGTAACCCGACCGCCGAAGAGCTTGAGAACAGTGACCTTTCGATCGTGGTCGCCGCCAGCCGCGACGCGGTCATCATGGTGGAAGGGGAGGCCAAATTTGTATCCGAGGCCGACATGCTGGAAGCCATCTTCTTCGCCAAAGAGGCGATGCTCCCGTTGATCGAGGCCCAGGAAGAACTGCAGAAAAAGGCCGGTGTTGCCAAGCGCGTAATTGCGCCGCCAGCGGTGGATGAGGCCCTGCTGGCGCGGGTACGCGAGCTGGCCTACGACCGCATGGCAGAGGCGGTGAAGATCAAGACCAAGCAGGAGCGCCACAACCAGATCGACCTGGTCACCAGCGAGACCATCGAGGCCCTCAAGGAAGAGTTCGAAGGCAAGACCAAGCAGATCAAGGCGTTCCTGGGCGATTTCGAGTACGAGCGTGTCCGCGCCGACATCCTGGACACCGGCATCCGCATCGACGGCCGCGACACCGTCACCATCCGCCCCATCACCACCGAGGCCGGCCTGTTACCCCGCGCCCACGGTTCCGCCCTGTTCACCCGCGGCGAGACCCAGGCCCTGGTTGCCGCCACCCTGGGCACCTCCATCGACGAGCAGCGCATCGATTCCCTGTACGGCGAGTCCCGCAAGCGTTTCCTGCTCCACTACAACTTCCCGCCCTTCTCCGTGGGCGAGACCAGCTTCCGCCTGGCCCCCGGCCGCCGCGAGATCGGCCACGGCATGCTGGCCGAGCGGGCGCTGTCGGCCGTCATCCCCAAGCACGAAGACTTCCCCTACACCATCCGCATCGTCTCCGAGATCCTTGAGAGCAACGGCTCCTCCTCCATGGCCTCGGTCTGCGGCGGGAGCATGTCGCTCATGGACGCCGGCGTGCCGGTTACGGCCCCGGTGGCGGGCATCGCCATGGGCCTGATCAAGGAGGGTGACAAGGTCGCCATCCTGTCCGACATCCTGGGCGACGAAGACCACCTGGGGGACATGGACTTCAAGGTGGCCGGCACGACCGAAGGGGTCACCGCCCTGCAGATGGACATCAAGATCGGCGGCGTGACCAAGGAGATTATGCAGCAGGCGTTGAAACAGGCCCGCGAGGGCAGGTTGCACATCCTGGGCAAGATGGCGGAGACCCTGTCCGCGGCCCGCGCCGAGATGTCGCCCTTTGCCCCGCGCATCACCACCATCTGGATCAAGACCGACCGCATCCGCGACGTTATCGGCACCGGCGGCAAGAACATCCGCAACATCACCGAGACCACCGGCGTTACCGTGGATATCGAGGATACCGGCCGCATCAACATCGCCAGCACCAACAAAGAGGCGTGCGACCTGGCCATCCAGATGATCCGCGGCTTGACCGATGAGGCCGAAGAGGGCAAGCTCTACATGGGCACCGTCCGCAAGATCATGGATTTCGGCGCCTTTGTGGAGATCATGCCGGGCACCGACGGCCTGGTGCATATCTCCGAGCTGGACACCAAGCGGATCAAGACGGTAACCGAGGTGTTGAACGAGGGGGACAAGGTGCTGGTCAAATGCATCGGCATCGACAAGAACGGCAAGATCAAGCTCTCCCGTAAGGAGGCACTCGGCCTCAACCCCGACGGTACACCCGCTGCGCCGACCGAGGAAACGCCGGCTGAATAACGTAATCAAACCTGTATCCTGAACGATAAAAAAGGCGAAGCCCGCACCCGCGGCTTCGCCTTTCTCGTCTCATGTTCTAGTACCAGTTACATTTAAATTAACATATGGTTGATCCCCTCCACCTTGCGGACCCTCTGGGGCCTAAAGACCCTCTGGGACCCAGAGGGCCTAAAGGCCTAAAGGGGAGGGTTAGGGTGGGGGTCCAAGCCATTAACCCGCCTTCCTGAACAAGAGCCGCGCCGTGGGCAGCTCTCCCTCCCTGATCTCTTCGCTGAACAGTATCTCCCCCCCGAAGGCCAGAAATGTCCTCTCAAGCTCGCCGTAGCGCAGGAAGAAATCCGGGTTGTGGGTCGCCAGGAGTTGGGGCGATTCCAGGATGGTGTCGAACAGCAAGAGTCCGCCCGGCGTCAGCGCCCGGACCTCCTCGGGGATCAGGGAACGCATCAGGAAGTTGAAGTTGAGCAGCAGGTCGTACTGCCCGTCGATCTGCCAGCCGTCCAGGTCCAACCGGTGAAAATCGATCTCCAGCCCCTCGGCCCGTGCCCGGCGCTCGGCCTTGGCAATGCCCACGTCCGAGATGTCGATGCCGGCCACCCGGAAGCCATGGCGGGCCAGGAAGATGCTGTTGCGTCCTTCGCCGCAGGCGATGTCCAGCGCCCGCCTGCCCGGCGCCAGGCGCAGGAGCCGTTCCATCTCGCCGGCCAGAAAAGAGGAGGGGCGTTTCCCCAGGAACGAATTCTCTGACCCAAAGCGTTCGTTCCACTTTATTCGATCTGCTTCCACACCGCCTCCTGATTATTTGCATTTCTGCCAAAGCAACCCTAACACTGTTTTGCATTCTTGCAAACACCGTTGATTTCATCCATACCACAACTAAACTGTTGAAACAATGGCGATTCAAAAAAGACCTTAAAAGTCTTTATTGGCGCCATCCCGGCCCGTTCTGCCGCCGGCGGCAGGCCGCTGGTTTGCATTGCTGCAAACAACGAACAGCGACCGGGAGGGTGATAAATTGCCATAAACGTGTAACATACTGTAATAAAACAATAAAAATTCTTTGTGCCGTTTTGGCACATCCTGTGCGTATACACACTTGAACACGATAAACGAGGGTATCAATGGGAAAAACAAACATCTGTCCATTTTACGGGAAAAATGATGATTACTGCGACGTGGGGTGCGGGTATATCTCGACCCACGATGTGAACATAATCATCCGTTACTGCAGTGGCCGCCATGCCGACTGCACCAAGTACCTGGAACTGGCCGACCGGTTTCCGAACGAGCTTGTTCACATGATCAAATGCTGACCAACCATATGTTAACCTTCAGAGGAAAAGGAGAGCTGCCATGCTGTACCATCTGACGCTTAACCTGAACGGGTTTCATATTGCACTGTCCCTGACGGTCGCCATGCTGTTCATAGTTATTACACTTGCGAAGGGGGGTACAAGATGAGCGAAAGAGAGCTTGAACTGTTGTCGCGGATCGAGGAGTTGGAGCGCCACACCTGGCGGAACAGCGCCATTCTGAGGGCGGTTGCCATGGTATCCTTCACGACCATGATCGGATTCGTGATCGCCTCCGGGGTTGTGGGCGGCGGCCACGGCAGCCACTGGTCCGGCCCGGCCTGGAACACCATGTGGCTCTACGGCCTGTTTGCGGCCAATGCGGTGTCGATGTTCTGGACAACTCACAAAGAATAACTACGGAGGAATACCGCCATGCCGATGAAACTCTCTCACGCAATCCTGCTGCTCGTGGTCTGCATTGTCTGCGCCGCCTTCAGCATGCAGCTCTTTTCCGGTCTGGACGAAATGATGGGCGACCAGTACTGGGTCATCGATACCACCCAGGGCGACCATGGCTGGTATGCCATGGGACTGTTGCCCCACGTGAACAAGGTGGCCAAGGACGTGGTCAAGGCGGCCAACACCGACCCCAACACGAAGGAGAAGTACATCATCTACGCCCAGAACGGCGACTTTGCCGGTAAGTCGGTCTACGGCATCTGCTTCGGCATCCCGCTCATCATGTACCTGATCTGGTTCGCATTTATCATCGGGTTCCCCGACCGGGTCGATCCCTACCTGCTACCCCGCAAGCTCTTCACCGTAGCGGTCATTATCGGCTGCTCCGTGGTCGCCAACCTGTTCCTGATGCGCATCGCAGCCGACTTTGCCCGCGACCCCATGTCCCGCATCGCCAACGTGGCCGGCAACCATGCCTCGCTCCTGTTCCACAATGCCGGCATCTGGTTCGCCATCCTCTTCTCGGCCCTGGGCACCCACAACCACTCGTCCAACGAAGTTAAGGCCCCGGACAGCCGCAACTGGCAGACCCAGGCCAACGAGAAGTTCAACTGGATGTTCACCCTGCTGGGCATCGTGACGGTCCTGGAGGTCGCCCTGGTGAAAAACAAGCTGGCCCTCCCCGATGCAGCGGTGGATTACTCGGTCTGGATCATCTGGGTGGTGATCTTCATGCGCATGTACGGCTTCTCCCCCAAATACTGGGTCAAACGCCCCACCGGCATCGCCATCATGGTGGTGGGCACCCTGCTGACCCTGCCGGTCTTTTACCTGCTGGAGCGGTCAACCGGGACCCTGGGCGCCGGTTTTGCGTCCCCGATCCTGGCCAAGGCCCTTGGCGCGGAAAACCAGAATATCGGGCTGTCCCTGATGGTGTCCATCTACCTTGTGTTCTGGATGGAGTTTGCCGCCGCCATTCGCAGGAACGGCCCGACGAAGGCTGTTGCCCAAAAAGCTTAAGCGCCAAGGTTCATGGCCGAGATGAGCCAGCAACCTTGGAGCAGACATTATTTTCAGATTTGCAAAACCCAATTTGCATTATTGCGAAACGTCCACCAGGTACAGCTGAACTTGCAGGATTATAGTCTCTTTACCTTTCAATTGAGTAAAACGTCGAAATTATTTTTGCAATGCTGCAAAACTGGTAGGAAAGGGATCTTTTGAAAATTAGAGGTAACACTGCGAAAAAACGTACTATTTAGTGATTACAAAATTATATAACATTGGTATGTTAGTTGCTAGTAGATAACCAGGGAGCAAAATAAATATCACAAAGCAAAATAGGAGGAAGAAATGAGTGACGTAAAACTGGGAAATCCTGCGGTAGTCGGTCTTGCTGGCTTTGGAATGACAACAATGGTGCTGCAATGCCATAACCTGGGATGGTGCGGTATCGCCCCCGTCCTCTGGCTCGGACTCTGCTTCGGCGGCTCCGCTCAGCTCATCGCGGGCCTGATGGAATTTAAAACCGGCAACAACTTTGGTTTTTGCGCCTTTACCGGTTATGGAGCTTTCTGGATATCCCTTTGTCTGATGGTGATATTCGGGAAGAGCCCGGACCTGGTCAAAGCCTATCCGACCCTCGCCTTCTCCGCACACGATCTCGGATTCTTCCTGGTAGCCTGGACCATTTTCACCTTCATCCTCTTCATCGCCTCGATGAAGCACCACGCGACGCTGGCCTTCATCTTCCTTACCCTGCTCCTTGGCTTTATCGGTCTTGACCTGAAAGAACTTGCCGGCAGCGCTCTTGCCGGGACCTTCGCCGCTTACGACCTGCTTATCTGCGCCTTCTCCGCGCTGTACCTGATGGCAGTCGCCGTGTATGCTGAATCCGGCATTAAGCTTCCTGTTGGCGAGGCCTGGATCAAGGACAAGGCTCAGGCTCAGGAAATCCTCGTAGCTAGCAAGGTTACCGCATAAACATCCTCTTCTGGCTGCATTCCTCGAAGCGGCCGTCGCGGAACAATTCAAATTGTGAATAGTTTGAAGGGCCATGGCAACCACCATGGCCCTTCTTCTTTGTGCGCATCCGGAACGAGCGAGTTCTTGCGGGGCTTGTAATCGACGGTCGGTTATTGAAGAGCAGAGGAATTGCTGTCGCAGTACTTGCAGCTATTGAGCGGGTGGGTTCTCGATCTGTTCCGGAGGCGATGGCAGATATGGAAAAAACCGGTCGGGGCCGGTCGGCTACCACAGGTAAATGGATTTGTTGTCGAAGTGGCCCCGGTTGATATACAAGAACACGTTCAGCAGCAGGAACAGAACGAAAATCCAGAAAGCATTGATGCGGTAGTGGTAGTCGGGGACGATTATCCCTGAAACTGTGGTAATCTGCTGGACAGGGAGCAGAATGAGGTTGGCGATCCCATTAAAGCTGTTGACGAAATTGTAGGCGATGAGCAGCCAGAGAGTGAGTCGTTGCCGCTTCAGAATTCCGACAATGAGGTACAAAGAGATGACGCAGTCGGCAAAGATTAAGGATTCGCTGGCATCCCCCGAGTACAATTTACCCATAAAGGGAAAAGTCTCGCCAAGTTGGGAAAGAGTAATGAGCATGGAAAGGAGGTAGACGCCGATCAGGGGGGGCAGCACAAAGTGCCCCCACCTCTCATCCGATACTACCACGGCCTGTGATCCGTCTCTTTCAAGGTATCCCTCCTTTATCTACCCGTTAATGCAGGAGGAATGCACCTGCGGGTTGCCGAGAAGTCACGGCCCTTACCCGCACGGCAGTCCTGCTCGACAGCCGATACGCTCTCTTCTACGGCATTCTCAACAACAAATCGGCGTTATATTAACAGACTACCGGACCTCGCGCAAGATGAGTTCACCATTTTTCAACCCTCACGGAGCCACCAGCCCATCCATGAGCACCACTTCGAAGTTCGACCCCATGACGCTCCCCAACTCGCTTACCAACTTGTCGTTATTCCAGCGCGGGTCCGGTGCGCCGCTGATATACCAGTTGGAGCCGTTGTCGGCCACAAACATGCCGTAGGTCTTCAGGGCCTGGAGAATGGTCTTGGTCTCGGTGCTGAAGCCGGCGGGAATGGCGTAGCTCGCCTTCAGGCGAACGCGCATCCCCATGGGGGGGAGGTTGGCGTTGGTGCTGCTGGATGCCCAATGGGTGGCGGGAGGGACATATGCCTTGCGGGTGGCGTTCACCGTGAAGCGCAGGGCGTGGCTGATCGAGCCGCCGGTTGCCTCCTCGAAACGGGCGAGGCCGGGGAAGATGGGCAGCCCCGCGGCGTCGGCGCTGGTCCAGCCCGGCTGGCCGCCGGGGCGCACCGTGTCGGAATCCAGGTGGAACAGGGCGCCGCAGTCGGCCTGCCAGCTCTTGTCCGGCTGGGGATAGGCGTTGTCCAGCTCATAGAGGCGATTGGCGTCCCGGTCGATGACCAGGACGTGGCGATCGCCGCCGAACGCCGAGCCGTCCGCCTGCTGTCCCTCGATGGGGGCATCGGGAGGCACGGGGTATGGGCCGGGGTCACTCTCGTCCCCGTATGCGGTAAAGGTGATGGGAACCGTTGCCTGACCGCCCCCTACCACTACGTAGGGGATGCCGATGGGGGCGCCATTGTAGAGGCCGGAGCCGAAATCCGGATGCAGGCCGGTTGTAAGGCCGATGCCGGCGATAAGCGCAGCCGAATTGGGGTCCACCGGGTCTGCGGAAACGTCCCGGTTCCAGGCATTGTCGGCCGGAAACGCCACTGCGCCGTTCAGGTTGGCCCCGGCGCCCAGATCGGCTCCCTGCAGGTCGCCGTAGGTGAGGGCTGGAGCAGCCGTGCCCACGGTGATCGTCACCGTGGCCTGGCTGCTGCCCGTGCTGCCGGTGGCGGAGAGGGTGTAGCTGGTGGTGGTCGCGGGGGAGACGTTCATACTGGTGCCACTAACCGTGGTGCCGTTGATGCTGAGGCTCGTGGCGCCGGTCACGCTCCAGGTCAGTTGACTTCCCTGGCCGGCGGAGACAACCGGCGGCGCGGCGGTGAAAGAGGCGATTACCGGCGCTGACGGAGACGCGCCGCCGGTTGTGCCGCCCCCGCCACCGCTGCATGCGGTTACCAGGAGGATCGTCACGAGCAGCAACCATTGGCGTGAAATACCCTGCTGTAATACCGTTACTGAAAGCTTCACATGCGCTCTGTCCAAGCACTGCCACCCTCTGCGGATCGTAATTCGACCCTGCGCTTCGATACCTGCTCTTCTCTATTTCGGTCAAAATGATTGCCGGCTTTAATTGCGGTGGGGATGGGATGGTTACGGCTCTTTCCTGTCAATCCCCTTGAGTCGGGAGATATGTTTGCGGTCGAACGAGTAGAGTTCGGTTATCCCCTGCTTTTCCATGACCGCAGCAATATAGCCGTCGATAAAATCTATGTTGGCCGATTCATAGAACTCAACAGCCCAGGTGACCAGTGGCCCATTGATGACATCCAGGCCGGGCGTTGCGAGGATGCCGCGTATCAACGGAGCAATGGAGGCGTTTTTGAGCGAATACCCTGATTCCAGAACCCAGACCACCTCGGCTATAACCATCTCGGTCGTGACCAGCTTGACCTTGCCTGCGGCGGCATCGTCCAATAACTTCTCCACCCTGTTGGCCTTGGCCGGGTCGTCGTTGGTGAGGTAGCGGATAAAAAGGTTGGTATCGACAAAGCACGCCTTCATGCCATCTCATCCTTGACCCGCTTGGCAACGACTGTTTTGGCGGCGGCCCGTTCGTCCGCCGCATCACCGCTGCCGGCGGCCTTGACGGCCCCGCGCAAATCCTTGAGGCTTCTGACCGGCGTAAGGACGATTCGATCGCCTTCGACGATAAAATCGACCCGGTCGTTCGGGCGGATATGGAAGAGGGACCGTATATCCACCGGGATGGTGACCTGGCCTTTTGTGGTGACGGTTGACAGCATGGGGCCTCCTGTAAGACATCATTGTTTGGTATTACTTTATAGTGTAGGTAATACTTGGCTGGATGTCAACGATGATGAGCTTGCGAGTGGAGGGCAGGATGGGGCCTTAGGGACTGTCATGAAATAAATATAACAATAATGCATCTCATCTTTGAGCCGTCTTTCGCCGATCCTCAATCGTCAAATCCTCTGCGTAGCCCTGCTACGCCTGCGGTTTGTCTCAATCGGACCGACTAAATACGACCCAAATCCGAGCGCCTTATATGTCACACTTATTTCATGACAGTCCCTTATGAACAAATGCATTGACCTCGATATGCATCTATTGTACTGTTAACCTGTACAGGTCAAGGAGGTGCGCAGATGCTGCAAACGACGTATACCAATGCCAGGGCTAATTTTGCCGGACTCTGTGACGAGGTTGCCGAGAACCGGGAGATCGTCGTCATTCGTCGCCGCAAGGGAAGCAATGTGGCTATGATTGCCGCGGATGAACTTCAAAGCCTTGTGGAAAGCGTTCACCTGGTGCGTTCCCCCAAAAATGCCGAAAGGCTTCTATCTGCCCTGGAACGCGCGTTGAAGGGTGGCGGGGAGGCATCATCGCTGGAGTCGCTTCGCAGCGAGCTCGGCCTTGAAAAGTAACCGGCGTGAAGCGGTTTTTCAGCCAGAGTTCCGCGAGGACCTGCGGTATTGGGTGGAGACAGACCGGAAGATTGCGTTGCGGGCCTTGGACCTGGTGGAAGCGATCATGCGCGATCCTTTCAGCGGCATCGGGAAACCTGAACCTCTCAAATATCTTTTAGCGGGTGCCTGGTCGAGACGGCTCACCCAGGAACATCGCATTGTCTATCTCGTCCGCGATAACCGTATAGATTTTCTCCAGGCGCGCTACCATTATTGAGCAGCATCGAACTTGCTTTTCTCTTCAGTAGCCGGTTTCATCTCCAATTCCCTCTGATACGCAATAGCTCTCTTACTTGCTGTCGCCTCTGCGTCCGCCCGCAGACCCCAAACTACCCCCTCCCGGTCAACCTCTTCCACCCGCTCCCGGCCAACTCCACCAGCCCGTTGATGGTGCGGGTGTAGAACTTGCGTACCGGCATGCGGTTGACCAGGACCCTGTCGTCCTGCCGCTCCACCGAGACCGGGGCGCCGCGTTCGATGCCGGCCACCTGGTCGTAATACTCCCCCTCGATACCGAACAGAAAATTATACTTTGCGCCGCCGAGCCTACAGGCGATGATCAGGATGACCACCTCCGGCCGGCCGGTCTTGTAGTCGAAGCGGGCGGTGGAGGTTACGAAGGAGCCTTCCGCCGACGGAGTTGCCGCCAGAAGGGCTTCCATGGTCGCGTTCTTCGGCTTGAGCCGCCCCAGGGAGGGCATACCCCACGGCTTGTACGGCTCGTGGCTCCGGGAATGGTACTGATCGCTCCGCTCCAGCAAGGTCACCACGTTGTTGTTGATCGGGCCGCCGATGGAATGGGACAGGCCGGCGCCGAATCCCCGCTCCCGGATCAGGCGGTGGTTCTCCACGATCTGGATCATGCCGGTGGCCCCCAGGGGGTGGCCTCGCCCCTTCAGGCCGCCGGTCAGGTTGGTGGGGAAGGCACCGGCCGGGCCGGTAAGGTCGTCGTCCAGCAGGGCGTCCATGAGGCGGTTGCGGCTGACGATCCCCAGGTCCACCAGGTTGATGGGGCCGAAACCGTTGAAGGGGTCGTGCATGTTGACGTGCAGCCTGCCCTCCAAGGTGCGGATGTTCCTGATGCCGGCCATGCCGTAGGCGTAGCCGGCGGCGATGACCGTGGCGGGGAAGGAGTGGAAATAGTTGCGGTCGGCGATGGTGGGGATGTCGGTGGCGCTCCCCACGCCGCTGACCAGCACGTCCTGGGGTTTCGCGGTCAGGATGACCGCTGCCATGCCGTCGGACATGGGGCAGTAGTCGTGGTAACGCAGGGGATACCAATAGAGGTAGTTCTTGTTGCTGACGATCTGGCGGTAGTAGTCTTCCACCTCGATGGGGGCCCGCAGATGCGCGTCCGGGTT
>JBEKFJ010000060.1:0-13234 GCA_050013355.1 Oryzomonas sp. | reverse complement strand
ATCGACAAATCCGGGCTATGCCGCCACTGGAGCGGTCGGGCTCGATTTCGGCACAGTGCGGGTCGAAGCGGAGATCGGCTACCGCACCACCGATGTCGACACGATAACGTCTCAGGGGGCCAGCCTCAAGTTTGACGGCACTACTGAATTGGTGAGCTATATGCTCAACGGCCACCTGACCGTTCCGGGCCATGCGCCGATAAAACCCTTCATTACCGGCGGCATCGGCATTGCCACGGCATATTGGAGCGATCTGAAGTACCAGGGAGTATTGTTCACCAAGGCGACGAGAGACACGGAGATTGCCTGGCAGGCAGGTATCGGCGCCAGTTACGATGCAACCGGGAATGTGTCCATCGATGGAGCTTACCGGTATTTCGGCACAACCGATTTCGATATTGCCGGATTTAAAGCCGGCTATGGAAGCCACAATATAATGCTCGGCATCCGCTACAGATTCTGAGCCTCACATATCCCGGCAATTGTTGGCCATTCGTTACAGTGCCTTAGCCTTTCTGTAACGTAGCGGTGCTATCGTTATGTATCTTTTCATCACCCTCGTCTGGTGCGACCACCAAAACGGCGCACGTGTATCGTCCTGCGCCGTTGAAAAGCAAGGAGCACGTCATGAATATCACACGAAAAATCGGCCTGGCCCTGCTGCTGGTCGCCCTGGGCGCACCTTCGGCCTTTGCAGCCTTGTCCGGCGATGCGGCCGGCAATGCAGAGGGGATCGAACTGAGCGACGACGATGCTCAGGCCCAGCACCACATCGACCAAATGCTTGCCGTGAAAGTCCTGGATGAAACGACACTGCAGCGCCATGCCCGGTCGGCATTGCGCGCCCCAGCCCCTATGGAGGGGCACTACGGCCGCGAAGGGGCCGAGACTCCGGAACTGTTCGGCAAGCAGGAACTCTCCCAGTTCGCACCGCGCCATGCTGCATCGGAAGGGGCTGGAGAGTCCGCCGGGCTTGCCCAGATGACCGCTGTGCACGAAGTCGGGAACGGTGCCGTGACCGGAGAAGCGCCGGTGATATCTGCCGGGATAAGTTCCGCCGCAACGTCGTATGTTGTGAACTCGCCCGGTGGCGGGCAAACCAGCGTCCCGCTCCCACCGGCACTCTTGCTCATGGCTTCCGGCCTGTTATGTCTCCCGACGATCCGCCAACGGATCAAGCTGTCCTGTTGAACAGGGTACGTAGTCGTCCGATGTCTGTTACCGGTTTCACATGGTATGATCGCTGCCTGTTGCTGATGTTGATCCTCCTGCCCGCCGCCCTGGCGCTGCCGGAAGGACGGGCCGCGGGCGCCGAAGCGCCCCAGATCAAGCTCGCCTTCGTGAAGGGCGGCTGTTTCGACATGGGCGACCAGTTCGGCGACGGCGGCATGGACGAAAAACCGGTGCATACGGTCTGCGTCGATAACTTCTACCTGGGCGCCTCTATGATTACCGAAGAACAGTGGCAGGCGGTGATGGGGCAAACGTCCTTTCGGCGCAAGCCGGTGTATGGCCCGGATTTCCCGGCTACCGGGGTGAGCTGGCAGGACGCCAGGGATTTTCTCGCCAAACTGAACAAACTGAGCGGTCTCGATTATCGTTTGCCGACCGAGGCGGAGTGGGAATACGCCGCCCGCAACGGCGGCAAACGGCAAAAATACGCCGGAACCGGCGATGAGCAGTTGTTGGGGGACTATGCCTGCTACGATGAAACCTGTGAAGGCGAGATGGAGCCGGCAGGCAGCAGGCGCCCCAATGAACTCGGTCTGTACGATATGGGGGGCAATGCCTGGGAATGGGTGCAGGACCGCTACGACGCATACTATTACCGGCAGAGCCCGCGGCAAAACCCCCAGGGAGACCCGTTCGGGGTCAACCGCGTTGTCCGCGGCGGCTCCAGCGCAAGCGCAAGCGGCAACCTGAGGTGCTCCTACCGCGACTACGTCGCCCCTGACGTTCGCCGGGACGGCATCGGTTTCCGGGTCCTGCTGCCGGCGCGGTAGTTATCGATTTAACCAATAACTTTAATTGAAAATATCGTTAGCAAAGGAATCGACATCATGAACATGCTAAGATCCTCCACCACCGCCGTCATCCTCTGTTTTCTGCTCGCATTGGCACTATCGGCCTGCGGCAAGTCGGCATCAACCACAGGGGCCGGGTCCACGGCAACGTCCAACTTGCAATTGTCGGTCGCCGCCGGCAACCAGCAGGTAACCGTCAGTTGGACCGATCCGGCCAACCCGGCCGGTACGAATGCGACCTACAACGTCTACTACTCCACCAAACCTTTTGATGCTACCCCGCTGGATGATCTTGGCGGAAATAGCCCCTCGGTTTTCTTGGCCGCATCGAACACGACCAGCCCGTTTATCCATACCGGACGGGACAACGGGACAGCGTATTACTACTTCGTCACCAGGGTTACGGGAAGCGCGGTTGGCACGCCAAGCCTTGCCGCAATGGCCGTGCCTCAGGCGGCAATCCCCGCCGCTCCTACAGGGATGACCATTTCAACCGGCATCCAGGCGTCCAATAATTTGGGCACCGTAACCTTGACCATCCCCAACGCCGACCCTAGCTTGACATACAACGTCTACTGGACTACCACGGCAAACATCGGCGACTTCAAGAAGAACGGCACCCAAATAACCAACGCCTTCACCACCACCAACTCGGGCAATGTCATTACCGCAACATTCACCCTTAACAATCTCGACATCAGCGGCAATACAACCTATTACTTCGCTGTCACCGCTGTGGGGGACAGCGAGAGCGCTGCCGGCCAAACGCTCTCCGCCACGCCGCGCTTGACCAAATTTACCAATTATTCGGCAAACGCAGCCGGGACTGCCGTTGTCACTGACAGCCAATATGGATCGCCTCAATCGGTAGAGGCCGACGTTGCCAACCAGGCAATAACCATAAAATGGGGCGCGCCCAACAGTGTACCCACCAAGTTTGAAAGCAGCACTCTTGCGGGCAGGACTCTTACCGGTGCAGCTACGTATGCACTGACCTACAATCTCTACTATTGGAACGCAACCGGTTCCAGGGGTGCAACGCCGCAAATTTCCAACATCGTACCCAATAGCGGTCCTGGCGGTTCGAATACTCTGACTATCAACAACAATTTAGCCAACGGCACGTCTTACTCCTTTTGCGTGTCCGCGGTGCAAAACCTTTATAACTCGGCCGGCAAACCATTTGGAGCCAACTTGGAAACCCTCAGCTCAACCGTATCGGCCATGCCGCAGGCCAAGGTACTGGCGGTGCCGGGCGCGCTTGCCGCCAGCGCAGGCTATCAGCAGGTTTCGTTGAGTTGGGACAATGTCAGCGACCCTGCGGGGGGTGCGGTGAAGTACAACGTCTATTGCCTATACCCCAACTCAGCTACCTTCAAGCTGGTCGGAACCGCAACCACCAATTCCTTCGTGCACAGCGGCCTTGCAACGGGCAACATGTATACCTACGTGGTAACCTCCGTCTCCGACCAGTATGGTACAAATGCCCAAGGTGTCCAGGGTGAAAGCGCCCAGAGCACCCAGGTGGCGATATCTCTCTGATTCAGCCGCCCGGCAGGCCTTCAACCACCTCATAAAAAACGAAAAGGGGGATTTGCCGCGCGGCTTTCCCCCTTTTTCTGAAGCGCGTTTTGACCATCAAGGATGCCCCATGCGAAAAGTGTATATTCCCCTGCTCTATTCCGGCTTGGTCTGTATGTTCCTATCGGCCTGCGGCGGTTCGGGCGGGCCCCCCGCCGCATCAGAAGATGTGGAAAGCACGGTGCTGCAAGGCGTGGCCGCCAGTGGAAATCCGCTGAGCGGCAGGCTTACCATCCGGGATTGTTCCTTTCCCAACCGCAGCACCAGCGTTTCGATCAACCAGGACGGCACCTATTCGACAAGCGTCATCGGCTTGACCCCGCCCTATTTCATCAGGGTCGCAGGCATTACCGTCTCAGGCGCCCCACTGACCCTTTACTCGTTCGCATCTTCTCCCGGCACGGTCAACGTGAACCCGCTCACGAACCTGCTGGTGGCCGCGGCAGCCGGCGTGCCCGACAAAGCCGGCCTCACGGAACTCTACGCCAACCACGACCTTTCTTCGGGACAATCCCTCGCCAACGCCCTGCCCGGCACGATCAGCGCCCTGCAGACCGCGATTCAACCGTTCTCCACGATCTACGGCATTACTGCCCTGGACCCGTTCACCTATCCCTACCAGATGAACCATCAGGGGCTGGACGGCCTGTTCGACGACATGGGCGTGGACTTTTCCAAGGGGACGATGACCCTTTCCAACGTAAACACGGGCGCCTCCTTTTACAGCGCCCTGCTCGGCAACATGGGGAACGGCGCCCTGCAATCCGCGTCCCTGCCGGCGCCGACGCAGTACCCCATGCCGGGCAACGCCCGGCTGACCATGGTGCTGAGCGGACTTCCCTCGTCCGGGACCCCGGCAAAACACCTTAAGACCACCATTCAGCTCCCGCTTGGCGTGACCGTTACTACCGATTCGACCGGGGTATCGGCCGTGGCCAATACCGCCATCCCGTCCGGCAACGGCGTTGGGGCCATCGTCTACCCCTCCCCGGCGCTGTCGTCCACGGACAGCCAACTGACCATCGAGCTTTCTTCGCTAAACGGCATCGGGGCCGGCGAATTCCTCACCCTGCGCTGTGTTGTTTCCTTTGCCCAGCTCTCGCTTGTCAAGGCCACCGACTTCACGGCCATCCAGACGCTGGCCTACGGCGACATCTACAAGCAACAGAGATTAAATGGAGCAACCGTGACCCTGACCAACCTGGTCTTTCCGGTCACCGAGGGGAGCACCATCTACAACAGCCTCTGCGCCGGCTGCCATACCCTGAGCACCGTCGATACCGTCGGCATGCCGTCCCTGCTGAACAAGGCCGGCTTGATCCCGGCCACGTTCGCAACGGTCCACCACAACACATCGCTCACCCAGCAGCAGATCGAGGACTTGCAGGCGTTTCTGACGGCTCAGTCGTTGAACTAACACTTATTATCGAAGCAGGGGTTTTCCCATGAATTTCAAAGCGCTTTCAATTCTTTCACTACTCGCTCTTTCATCGTTATTATCCGGTTGCGACGGCGACAGCGGCAGCGGCGCCAGCCAGTCAACAACTGCCGCCGCCCCGGCGCCGGTCAATGCAGCCGGGACTTGGAGGGGCATTATCAACTCCACGGTTTCAGGCTCGAATACGGCAACGTTGAGACTCGATCAATACAGTTCGAACCTCACCGCGCTCAGCGGTACATTTGCCACGTCGGACGGCGGATCGGCACCCATCGGCGGGACCATCCACGGCGACACCGCTTCCTTCACCATCACTTTAACCGGTCCGGGTTGCAGCGGCAGCTACCAAGGCACGGGTGTCATCACCATCTTCGGCAACGGGGTGAAGTCGATGGGCTATAGCTCCAGTGTGGCGAGCAATGCCGCCTGCGTCGGGAACGAAATCGTGACGGGCAACCTGATATTTGCATCGATGACCACGGGGAAATAGCCGCTGGATGAGGCGGGGCCTGAAGGCAGGAACCTGCAACGAGATCGTTACGTGCAGGTAATCATAACATAACGATAGTGGATTATATTGTTTTCTGCACTCTGTAACGACAAGGCTTCCGAGCCCATCCGGCTGGTCCCCGCGCAGAGCTGACTCCAACATAACCAACGAAAGGAACGCCCCGCATGTCCCACAATAACGAATCATCTTTTTCTTTCAAGTACATCTTCACCTATGACTACAACCCGGTCTATGTGAACGGGGCTCACGGCGGCATTTCGCCGCGCGGAGAACTGATCGCAAACTTCTACCTTGAGCGGCAACCGCTTCCCAACGAGCTTACCCACACCATAAACAGTGCAGGAAATATCGGCGACATCACGGATGTAGACCCGAAAGACCTGAACAGCAGTCTGGTTCGCTACGTTCCCTGCGGCATTGTCCTGAACTACGCCAGTGCACGAAATCTGCACCAATGGCTCGGAGATAAAATTGCCGAAATGGAGCGGATGGTGCAAGCGGCAAGCGAGATGTCCATGAATGCACCTGAATGAGGATTGCTACCCCCCCCGGCCCTTTAGGCCTTTAGGCCCTCTGGGTCCCAGAGGGCCTAAAGGCCTAAAAGGGGCGGGGGGGGGTTGAGTGAGCTAACGTTACACGACAATAAAAACCGGGTGCCCCGCCAAGGGCACCCGGTTTTTATTTAAATTCATGAATACTACCGGTTCACATGATAGCCAATCTCCTGCTACGCAATCCGGCCAGGCCCAACAAACCCGATCCCAACAACCAAGCGGCTGCCGGGATTGGGGTGGGGGCCGGATCATTACACAGAACATTAACAATATTGCCGCTGGCTATGCTGTTGCTTGTCAAACTATTATTCGTAATCCCGGAGGTGGCAAGAAAAGAAAGGTTTATGCCGCTGGCACTCGTCGAGTCGGAAGGTATGTTAAAGTAATTGTATATCGACTGAGAGCCAACGGCAGAAAATGTGCCTCCGACGATGGCGAACGTGAGGGGCAGCCCATTCAGCGGCATTTGAGTTACGGAGACCGAGTCGAAAGCGCCGCTTAGCAGGGGAGTCGAAACATTGTTGTTAAACCCGCCGGTCACCGTAATGGATCCCCCTTGGGCGAAATTCCAAATGTTCCCTGTTGTTCCGGTAAGTGGACCCGTTACAAAATTCAGAAATCCGCCGGTAATGGTCTGCGTGTTTTGGGTAGTCTGGGTCGTACCGATGCCGGTGATTGAAGACACGGCAATGTTGCTGCCGTAGAGGCAGCGGTCGTTTTGATTGTAATAAATCGAGGCCTGAGGATCATTACTTGAGTCAAGCGTGTAATCCAGTGATAAGGTCGCAGAGGCATTGCCGACAAAAGACAGCAATAATCCCCCAACCAGTGCTGCAACAATAGAACTCGTCTTGATCGTACTTATAGTTTTCATGTCCATTTGCCTCTCTCTGTAATAACAATTTGTACCCACTGAAAATCAGACACCCATGTACGAAAAATGTCAGTACAATCGGATTGAAAGTTGATAAAGCAATAATGTTGCCATTAAAAATTTATCCACAATAACAAAGTGTTATTATGTTGTGAATTATCACGATAGTTCAAGTGTAAAAAAATCCGACTGATATTATCTTCAACAATTTTAAATTGGCAAATTGGTCAATTGTATTTTATATCAAGACACTATTACAACAGGGCAACAGTATTGTTAATTTTCAGCAACATTCATGATCTGTCCGAACCAGAGCAGCAGGTCAAGCAGCGCAAACGTGACGGTCTGAACCGTGTAGGAGGTGGGAAGGTATTTGGGGACCGTGTACGAGGTGTGGGCGCCGTTATCGCTGGTGATCTTGTAGATCAGTTCGGCAAAGCGGTCGATGATGCGGTAGCGCTCAACCACGCCTTTCTCGGCCAGGTTTTTGTAGCAGGCCACGAGGTTGATCTCGCCGGCCACATACTGGCTGGGGACAATACTCTCATCGGCTCGGCTGAGGGCGATGTAGATCCGCTCCTGAAGCCGGCGCAGGCAGCCGAGAACGCTTTTTATGACCGTGGGATCGTCGCTTTTCATTCCTCGCAGACAACTCAGCAGTTCCTGCTCGGCTTCGATGTCGAGATGTTTCCTGACAACGGCAAAGACATCGTGATAGTCGGCGACGATTTTCACATAATCGAGACGGCCGGCGGCGTCACGGAGAAAGGCCAGCATGACCTCCTCATCCCTCCCTTTTGAATAGACCTGCAAAGTACCGGCATACAACTCCCGCATGTTGTGATATTGATCAGTCTCGCCGGTCAGGACCACCATCGGCAGATAAGGAGCCTTTTCACTGAAATAGCGTACGGCAGCGGTGAGGAAACTGTTGTCGGGGACTTGCTGAGTTCGTTCTTTGAGGCACTTAACGTCGAGTATGACCCCGGTCAGAGACCAGCCGTCCTGACGTTCGAAACGGTCGCGGCCGTCCTCCAGATTCCCGGCGTGGACCAGGGTGATGCCGTAACGCTGCGCGTCGCGATACAGGGCCTCGACATAGGGAAGGTTGTCGTCAATGATCAGCATCCGCACCAGCGGTTGTGAATACGGTTCCATCAGTTCCCCCTTTTCGACAACCTGATCCGAAAATGGACCGGGTGGTTGTCACGAATAATCTCGAACGTACCGCCGTGCGCTTCGATCACTTTTCCTATCCATGCGCCTCCCAACCCCTCGCCGGGACTGTCGGCACTTCGCCTGCCGAATGTGAGGAAGTCGCCGGCGGTCAGGTTGGGGGGAAACGGACGGCCATTATTGGTATAGTCGATCACGATCCATTTGCGGGTCTGGCGCAGATGAAAGCGCACCTCGGAATCGGCCGTATACTCCGGAAAACCGTGAACCTCTGCGTTACGGAGCAGATTATTGAATGCCTCGACAATCGATTCCCGGTGCAGCGGCGCCCAGGTCGCCCCCCCCTCTACAACGGCACGAAACTTCCCGGCATGAAGCGGAAAAACGTCCTTTTCCAAAAGCTCCCGCAAATCGAACTCTTGGAAATCTTCCCTGTTGATCTCACGGGTCACCAGCCGTCGCGTGTTATCAATGATATCGTTTATCTGACCGAGCGTGGCGATGGCCTTGTTCAATGCCTCCCCGACCGTCTCGGGAGAACCGTCGAGTCTGCGGGAAACCTCGGCTGAGAGAAGCCCATGATCATCCAAAAAAGCCTGGATCGCAATCAGGGGGGAACGAGCAATCTGCAGACCCGGTTTTACATTGTGGGCCAAGTGGCGGATGACGCTAAACTCAGCTTCCTGTTTTTCTTCGGCGATCCGCCGGCGCAGCAGCTTCCTGCTCAGATCGGCAGAGGCATCCAGGGATATGGCGGCAATAACGCCGAGAACTATCGGCATTCCGCTGATGAGAATGCCGTGGCGGTCCAACATGGCGATCGTAAGAGGGATTATGGCGACGAAAAGAACGAGATTGGCAAGAATCCGCGCCGAGGGTGAACGTAAAAGCGTCCAGAGCGCCGCTGCAACCACGACGGTGACGGCATCCAGAAGGATCCCCGTGAAGGTAAAGAGTTGGAACTCACTGTAACGAAAGAGCATGCCGATAACCGAGAGGAGAACGTACAGCACTCGGTTGAGAAGATGTTCGACAAGTCCGGTCTGCTCGACAAAGTAGACGAACAGGGTAATGGCGCCTCCAATAAGCAGGTTGCCCAAAAATGGAACTTTTCCACCCTTTGCCGCAAATATGCGGCGATATCCTGCTATTGTGCTCCCGGAACCATTCTTTGACAAAATGACCTCTTAACGCTTCTTCATGATTGGAAAGCGTTATTATACGGAATTACTATGATCCTACAATCAATTTTACTTGCTTTCCAATTCAACCGGATTACGTCACGCAATTATTTCATTCCGTTAACTTATCCGCAATAATGTCGTGCTATAAAAAAAACGTTGGAAACATGACAATCAGACTAAACCAGTAGGGTACTTCGCTGACTATCAGTTGCGCTGTTAGTATCAGGAAGCCCGAAATAAGATTATGCGTTGATCTTGTTTCGGGCTTTTTGCTTATATCAACCAACACCATCAACCAGGTTTCTCTGAACGGCGCATGGACGGAAAAAAGCCCTTGAACAGAAACTAGGCAGTTTCCATCTGGAAACTGCGGATGAGAAACTATTTGTTTTCAATTCGAAAACGAGCAATTTTTCGTCATGGCCAGGAAATCAAGGGATTGCGCGGAGGCCTACATCGGTACGCCGCACAATTTTGCTTGCTAAATTGGACCGCGAAGGCGCCCGAAGGGTGAGGCCAACGGCCGAAGTCACAAGCAAGCCCGAAGATTGACGCCGCCATGGCGGAAAAGGGCCGTTTCCGAATGAAAACTAGGCAGGTAACGATTCTGATGACGGCACGCATGGGTTCCCATTCAATTCGATTCGATCACTATCCAATCAAACAACTCTTCTTTGGAATTATGTTCATCGTCGAGACGCTGGTGCTCGCTTTTGCGACCTCTGTCCATGCAAGCCCGTTACGCGTCGTCGACGACAACGACACAGTTATCCTGCAAAAAAACGTGCCTTCCCTCGCCCGTCCCGAGTTCGATAAGGGGGAAGCGGATGCCGCCATGCCGATGGAGCGGATGATACTGACGTTGCGTCTGCCTCCCCAAAAAAGTGCCGACTTGGAAAATTTCCTGACCGAACTGCACGACCCTGCCTCTCCCGATTTCCACCGCTGGCTGACTCCGGAGGAGTTCAAGGAGCGCTTCGGCCCAAGCACAGACGACATACAGGCGGTAACCGACTGGCTCACGTCCCACGGGTTCAGCATCGACGAGGTCGCCAAGGGCGGAGCCTGGATCAATTTTTCCGGTACCGCCGCAAGTGTCGAACGCGCATTCCATACCCGGATTCACAACTATTATGTAAACGGCAAGCTTCACCACGCCAATTCCCAGGATCCGTCGATCCCGCAGGCATTCTCGGATCTAGTGGCAGGGATCGTCACATTGCACGACTTTCCGCGCAAGATGATGAACAATGGTATTCGCATTGCGCCACCACCGGCATCAGTGCCCGATTTCACTTCCGGCACGGACCATTATCTCGCGCCAGGTGATTTTGCGACCATCTACGACGTGAATGCGCTCTACGGCGCCGGGATCGACGGCACCGGGCAGAGCATCGCCATAGTCGGCCGCACCCACCCCCCAAGCACCGACTGGAGCACCTTTCGAAGCACGTTCGGGCTTTCCGTCAATCCGCCCCAGGTGATAGTCAATGGCAACGATCCGGGCGATTTGGGCACAGACGAGGACGCCGAAGCCGACCTGGACGTAGAATGGTCGGGAGCGGTGGCGAAGAATGCCGCGATCAAGTTCGTCGTCTCCAAATCCACCAATACCACGGACGGCGTGGACCTGTCCGCCCAGTACATCGTCAGCAACAACCTTGCGCCGGTCATGAGCACGAGCTTCGGTTCATGCGAGGCGGATTTGGGGTCGTCCGAGAACACCTTCTACAACAACCTCTGGCAACAGGCCGCTACCCAGGGCATTACCTCCTTTATCTCCTCCGGCGACGCCGGCGCCGCCGGCTGCAATGTCGGCGGCGACACCAGCGGTTCCGGCCGGGCGGTCAACGGCCTGGCCTCCACGCCCTACAACGTGGCGGTGGGAGGCACCCAGTTCAGCGAAGGCTCCGGCACCTATTGGAACACAAGCAACGGCACCGGCTACGCCTCTGCCATCAGCTATATCCCTGAAGCAGCGTGGAACGAGAGCGCCCTGGACGGCGGTTCCGACCTATGGGCCACGGGCGGAGGCGTATCATCGTTATACGCCAAGCCTGCCTGGCAGGCATCTCCGGGGGTCCCCGCCGACGGCAAGCGCGATATCCCCGATGTTTCCCTCTCCGCCGCCAGACACGACGGATACCTGGTCGAGATCCAGGGGGGGCTCTATTATGTCGGCGGCACATCGGCTTCCTCGCCTTCCTTTGCCGGCCTAATGGCGCTCATCGTGCAGAAGACCGGCCAACGCCAGGGTAACGCCAACACCCGCTTCTACCAGCTTGCCAACGCACAGTACAGTGCAGGCGGCGTCGCGGTATTCCACGATACCACCTCGGGCAACAACAGCGTTCCGGGCGTGACCGGCTATTCCGCTGCAACAGGCTATGACCTGGCCACCGGCCTCGGTTCGGTGGACGCCACTGCGCTCATCAACAACTGGGTCCCGGACTTCGCTGTTTCGGCCGCCCCTGCCTCCCTGTCCGTGGATCAAGGAACATCAGGCACGGTGAGCATCGCAACGACGATCGTCTCAGGCAATTTCAACAACGCTGTCACCCTATCCGTATCCGGTCTCCCTGCCGGCGCCACGGCAACCTTCAGCCCCTCATCGATCCCGGCGCCGGGTGCGGGTACCTCGGTCATGACAATAACCGCCGGCGCATCGGCCGCTGTAGGAACGTTCCCTTTGACGATCACCGCCACCGGCGGAAGCACGACCCATACTGCAACGGTGAACCTCACGATAATTCAGGTTTTCACGATAACATCGTCAGTCGCGAACGGCACCGGCGGCACCATCACTCCCGCCGTGTCCACGGTTGTTTCCGGCGGCAGCGCGGTATTGGCCATTTCCCCGGCCACCGGCTATCACCTGTCGGTTTTGACCGACAACGGTAACAATGTAACGTCCAACGTCACAGGCGGAAGCTACACCATCTCGAATGTCACGGCAGCCCATACGGTGGTCGCCACCTTTGCCGTCACCACCTTCAGCATCACTGCCTCGGTCAGTAGCGGCAACGGAACCATTTCGCCGGCAAGCAGCACCGTGAATTACGGCGGAAATATCACCCTGACCGTCACCCCTTCAACTGGGTACCACCTGGCAACCCTCACCGATAACGGCAGCGACGTTACCTCCAGTGTCAGCAGCAACAGCTATACTATCGCCAATGTTTCGGCGAACCACGCAATTGTGGCTGCCTTCTCCCAGAGTGCATCACCGGTTCCGGCCCTCGGCCCGTGGGGATTGATGGCTGCGGCGGGGGGACTCGCTCTGATCATTGTTTTGAAGAGAAGGTATGAGAGCTGATAATCCGTTGTTCCTTGTGGACACTTGCAGTACCAGGTATTTCACATTTTTTACTGAGGAGGATCCAATGACCTGTCCCAAATGCCACTCGAAAATGCTGACGCACATCGTACTCGATCACAATTCACCGAGCGCCCACGGACTTTCCTGCTTTCTCTGCGGTTACTGGCTGAATGGCGTAAACAGCTTGAACCGGCCCCGAAACAGAAGAAACAACAAAAAGTAGCCGTCCCGCTTGACGTGCTTAGAAGATGACCTGAAGTGTCCAAAACGCCAGCCCGCCGGAAGAATAAATCCGGCGGGCTGGCGTTCATGTTTTTTTGCCAATAAAGTCTGTATTAGTTATTGCTTATAATATGGACATCTTTTGTTAAATAGTAACTCCTCCGAAATGCTCCCGCAACATTTCACGACTATAGTCCGGAACAATTCATAAAATTATTTTCTGACAACTCGCGTGCAAATTATGTTTGCACACAAATTAAACGGCAATACCTGAGTGAGGCGAGGGACATGTCTATTAAAGCTGAAATGCAGTCGTTGAAGGGAGTTGCCATACGGAACTCCAGGCTTTTC
>JBEKFJ010000059.1:0-13277 GCA_050013355.1 Oryzomonas sp. | reverse complement strand
GGGGGGGCGCAGCGGGGACGGCACGACGGTGGAGGCATTCTGTGCCGCCGTGGAGGCGGCAGGGACCGATATGCTCGGCGCAA
Organism: Oryzomonas sp.; assembly: GCA_050013355.1. Taxonomy (GTDB): domain Bacteria; phylum Desulfobacterota; class Desulfuromonadia; order Geobacterales; family Pseudopelobacteraceae; genus Oryzomonas. The sequence continues at coordinate 13,194 of JBEKFJ010000059.1, read as the reverse complement.
ACTGCGGCGCCGGCCCCCTGGAACTGGTGAAGGTAGTGCGCCGGCTGGCGGCCCTGACCGCGAAGCCGCTCTCCGCCTATGCCAACAGCGGTTTCCCCGAGTACCACGATGGGCGCTACATCTACCGCGCCACCCCCGATTATTTCGCCGCCATGGCGGAAGAGATGGCCGATGCCGGGGCCAACCTGATCGGCGGCTGCTGCGGGACCACGCCGGAGCACATCACCTCCCTTGCACACACCCTGGCGGGAAGGCGCCCCGCCCCGCGCACCCCCGCCTCATCCCATGCGGCGCCAGGACCTCTGGAAGGCATCCGTCGCAACGGGGCCTCGTTCCTGGAGCAGTGGGGAAGCCGCAAGGTCATCACCGTTGAGCTTGATCCGCCCAAGGGGATGGACTGCCGCCGGATCGTCGAGAACAGCCGGCGCCTGAAAGAGGCGGGAACAGATGCCATCAACCTGGCCGAAAACCCGCTGGCCCGCCCCCGCATGGGGAACATCGCCTTGGGCAGCGTTATCCGGCGGGAGGTCGGCATCGAGGTCATCATCCACGTCACCGGCCGCGACCGCAACCTGATCGGCATGCAGTCGGACATGATGGGCGCCAGCCTGCTGGGCCTGAACACCATCCTGGCGGTGACCGGCGATCCGGCCGCCATGGGCGACCATGCGGGGGCCACCTCGGTCTTTGACCTGCACTCCTTCACCCTGATCAAGCTGCTGTCCGACATGAACCGCGGGGTGAACGCCATCGGCAATCCCATAGGCAGCGGAACCGGATTCACCATCGGGGCGGCCTTTAATCCCAATACGAAGAACATGGCGGTTCAGGCCGGGCGGCTGCGCAAGAAGGTGGCCAACGGCGCCCGCTTTGCACAGACACAGCCGGTCTATGACGCGGCCCTGTTCCTGGATGCGCTCGAACAGACCCGCGATTGCGGCATCCCGCTCTTGCCGGGGATCATGCCGCTGGTCAGCGAACGTAACGCCGAGTACCTGCACAACGAGGTGCCGGGCATCACCGTGCCGGACGCGATCCGCGCCCGCATGAGGGGTTTGGAGAAGGAGGCCGGGGCCCGCGAAGGGCTGGCCATTGCCAAAGAGTTCATCGATGCCACCTTCACTGCCGCCGGAGGCTACTACCTGATTCCTCCCTTCGGAAAATGTGAACTGGCCCTGGAGTTGATCGATTACATCCACGCACGCGAAAGGGAATAGCGATGACACAAACGCTTAGGAGTTGTTTAAAAATAACATGGACAAAATTTGAACAGCTCCTATTGGTGGGGCTGCTCCTGCTCTGTTGCCTGATGACGGCGGCCTGCAGCGTATCGAGTTCAACCATCCGCGAGGAGTTCGAAAAGAGCACGAAGGCCTACAACAAGATGCTGCGCTGGCATGAAATCGAGGGCGCCGGAATGACCTACCTGGAACCGGAACGGCGCGATGAGTTCATGAAAGCTGCCGCGGACTTCAAAAAGCGGGAGGTCACCATCACCGATTTCCGCATCCTGACCTCCGAATGCCTACCGGACAAGGGGACCGGCGAGGTCGTGGCCGAGTTCGACTACTACATCCTTCCCTCCAACCGCATCAAGACCCTGAACTACCACCAGGACTGGGTCTATCGCGACATCAACGAGAAGAAGAGCTGGAAAGTGAAGAGCGGCCTACCTCGCTTCGACTGAGAGTCAAATACATCTCTCACTCGCTCACTTTGTTCGCTAGAGTTCATAGAGACACGGAGAAAATAAAAAACTGAAATCTAAAAAACATTTTTACGTAAAACACATTAAAGAATAAACAATAATCAAACATAATCTCTTGATTTCTCTGTGCCTCTGTGAGCTTTGTGAGAGACGATTTTCGCTTTTGGGGTTGTTACAATGGGACGTCTTTCCGAACAGATAAACGCCTTCTGCGCCCACCTGGAGACGGAACGCAACGTTTCGCCCCATACCCTGGCCGCTTATCGCAGCGACCTGCAGCAGTTGGCGCTCTTTGCCGTCAAGGAACGGGGCGGGGACGTCTCCGCCGGAGAGGTGGATCATCTCCTGCTGCGGCGCTACATGGCCCTGCTCGGCACAACGGCCAGGAAGAGTTCCATCGGCCGGAAGCTGGCCGCCATGAGGACCTTTTTCCGCTTTCTGCTGCGCCAGGGGGAGATCGGCAGGAATCCGGCCGAATTGACCGCCACTCCCAAGAAGGAACAGCGCCTGCCGTTTCACCTGGATATCGATCAGGCCACCGCCCTGATGGAAGCCCCAACTGCGGAGGAGAAGCATGTCCTCCGGGACCGGGCCGTCCTGGAACTACTCTATTCCAGCGGTTTGCGCGTTTCCGAGCTGACCGGCCTGGATATCGGCGATCTCGACCTGTCCGGCGGCATGGTGCGGGTGATGGGCAAGGGGGGCAAGGAACGCATCGTGCCGGTGGGGAGCAGGGCCGTTCTGGCCGTCAGGGAATATCTGGACCAGCGCGGGGAAATGGCCGGAAGCGGGGCGCTCTTCCTCAATACCCGCGGCCGGCGCATCAACCGCCGCAGTGTGGCGCGCATCGTTGATGCCCACATCTCGCGGGTTGCCGCCTTCAAGCACATCTCGCCCCATACCCTGCGGCACACCTTCGCCACCCACATGCTGGAGGGGGGGGCCGACCTCAGGTCGATCCAGGAACTACTGGGCCACGCCTCTCTCTCCACCACCCAGAAATACACCCACGTCAGCATCGACCGCCTGATGGAGGTCTACGACAAGGCCCATCCCAAGGCAAAGAGTCCGGCATAAAAAAACGGGGAGTGAGTGGTCTCGCTCCCCGATACATTCAGCGCTGTCTGGTGACCTTTAGCCCAGCGACACCTCGATCTTGTCCCTTTCAAGGACCTTTAGTTTCTTTCCGATGCCCGGCCCGACGATGATCGTACCATCGTACTGCTGATCCATGTCGTTCATGACCATGACCGGGAATGTCCCGTTCATGCCCGTTGCATTGTTGACCAGCTTCAGTTTTTTGAACGGCGCCTTGTAGTACTCGGTGATATATTTGAAGGTGGGTTGGCTGATGGCGACCATGCCGAGCGAGTCGAAACTGCTGCTTGCCTCCCTGTTTGCCAGGTGGCTTACGCTCAGCTTGAGAACCTCGGAGGCGTCTCCCTGGAGAGCAGAAATCCCGTCATGGTGCCCCGATTCCGCAGGCTCTTCCGGTTTTGGCAGAAGCGATTCCAGTCTTTTGACTGCAAGGTTGAGGGTAATGAACAAAACCTGGAGATTGATGTTCTTGGCGCACAGAAGACAGAGCATGGCACCGGGGAAGGGCTTGACAAGGATGCGGCCTTCGGCGTAGCGCAGGTCAAGCATATCGAGGGTCTGCTCGATCTGCAGTCCATGTGTGCACTCCAACGTCAGGGCCGCCGCTTTTTTGATGGCCGCGGCATCGATCAACGAGGGAAAGGCGTGCGCAAATACCTCGCCTTTGTCGCTGAAAACGGCGCTGCCAATAACACCTTCGACGCTGTTGATATGCTGCAAGATATCCTGCATGACGCCAATCTCCTACTTGCCGGGAATCAATGCCGCCTTGATTTCTCTTTCGATACTTTCCAGGTTGGATTCCGGTTTGACGGCGATACTGAGATAGTGTTGCCTGGAATCGTACATCAGCAGGTGATAATTTTTTGTCAGTACAGCCGCTGCCTTGATTTCCCCCATCCCCATCAGATCGCCGATGCGGTTGCCGGTGGTGGCCAGGAAAAGCCCCTTGGCTGCCAGGGCCACGGCCTCGATGCTGTTGTCCTGGAGCGGGCAGCCCTCTTTGTCCAGCAGTACCGCGTACGTCACCGCCTCAATATCCTGAAGCCGCGCCGCGAGCTTGCTCATGGTCCGCCGCGGCGTCACGGCCGGGCCCGCACCGCCGCCCGACTTGAACGTTCCGGCAGTTTCCTCATCCATGCGGCGCAGCGCTTCGAGCAGCAGGTAATCGGTACGATAATGGATCGTACAGACGTTGGAGGTTATTTCGGGATGGATGTTGAAGATGCCGCCGGGCCACTTGATGATCCGGTAGATGGCCTCCTCGCCGGTCTCTTCCCCCAGTTCGGCATGGATGATCTCACCATCGACGAAATAGATGGCGCCTTTTTGCTCGCCGTATTCGACGGTGATGCAGCCCGTGTACCTGTTGTGCCCCTTGAGCTGGATGACGTCCGTAAGGGAAAGGCCCGCCACGGCGCCCTGGAAACCGTTTATCGTATCAGCCATATCCACTGTCCCGTGAGTGCAATTGATCGTATGGTGACAGGCAGTAAAACCACATTATTTAAAGCACAACTGCGTGACAAGTTCAAGCAGTAATAGTTTCCATCCAGAAAATCCGGATGAGAAACTATTAGTTTCCGATTCGGAAAGGGAGGATTTTTTGTCCAGGCAAGGAAATCAAGGGATTGCGCGGAGGCGTACATCGGTACGCCGCACAATTTAGCTTGCAAAATTGGACCGCGAAGGCGCCCGAAGGGTGAGGCCAACGGCCGAAGTCACAAGCAAGCCCGAAGATTGACGCCGCATGGGCGGAAAAGAACCCTTTCCGAACGGAAACTAAATAGCTGGGACAAAATGAAAAACCCCGCCGGCGAGGCCGGCGGGGTCAAGGGCGGAAACAAAGCCCGCTGTTATTCGCACAGATCGATCTTCATGTCCCAGTTCTTGATCTTCATGGTGCCGTTCTTCTCCAGGTTGAGATGCATCTTGAAGGCGCGGTCCCACAATTGCGGCTCGTGGCCGACCTTGCGCCTGAGGCAGTCGGCCTTGGCCATCTCGAAGTACTCGGTGAGGATCGGCTTGTAAACCGGATGGGCGCACTTGTCGATGATGACCTTGGCGCGGTCGCGCGGGCAGAGGCCGCGCAGGTCGGCCAGGCCCTGCTCGGTGATGACGCAGTCCAGGTCGTGTTCGGTGTGGTCGATGTGCGAGCAATGCGGCACGACGCAGGAGATGCCGGTCGGGTCGGTCTTGCTCGGACGGCTCGACGGGGTGTGCATCATCTTGAGGAAACCGTTGCGCAGGAAGTCGCCGGAACCGCCCAGGCCGTTGATCATGCGAGTACCGCCGACCAGGGTGGAGTTGGCGTGGGCGTAGATATCGATCTCAACCGGGGTGTTCATGGCGATGCACCCCAGGCGGCGGATCGGCTCCGGTGCGTTGGAGATGGAGAGCGGCCGCAGGGTGATCTTGTCGAAATACTTATCCATGTTTTCGAAGAACTTGGGAAAGCCCGGGGTCTCGGAGAGCGAGAGCGAACAGGAAGAGGCGTGGTCCAGCTTGCCCGAGTCGAACAGGTCGAGCATGGTGTCCTGGAGCACCTCGGTAAAGACGGACAGGTTGTAGAAGGGCCCTTTGGCCAGGCCGCCAATGACGGCGTTGGCGATGGAGCCGACGCCCGACTGGAGCGGCAGCAGGTTGTCCGGCAGGCGGCCCATCTTGACTTCATGGGAGAAAAAGTCGATGACGTGATTGGCAATGGCGTCGGAAGTCTCGTCCATCTCGGAAAATGCACGCCCCTTGTCGCGGAGCTTGGATTCGACAACGGCTATGATCTTGTTCGGATTGCAAGGGCAGTAGGTGGTGCCGATGCGGGTATCGGCCTTGGTGATGCCGAGAATCTGCCGATTAGGCGGGTTGTTGCACGAGACAATGTCGTGGATGCCCTCGAAGGAGGGCTGGCCGGTATTTACCTCGACGATGATCCTGTCGCACTGCATCAGGATCTCCGGAATGACGCCGCAGGAGGATGTGGGGACCAGGCCGCCGTCCTCGGTGATGGCCGAGACCTCGATGATGGCCAGATCGAGCTTGCCGGTTTCGCTGTCCTTGGTGTAGAAGCCATAGCCCAGATCCTGGGCGAACAGGGAGAGGTGCTTGTCGCCCATGCGGATGCGCCCCTCATTGATGCCCGCGGCGATGTTCTTGCCGGTCTGGTACGGCCAGCGGCGGTCGATCATGTCGAGGGTAGCCCAGCGGTCCTCGGTTTCGGCCCCTACCGAGGCGCCGATGAACAGGTTGAACTTCCATTTTCCCTGGAGGTTGTTCTTCTCCACATGGTCGGCCAGGGCAATGGGCACCACCTTCGGGTAACCGGCCGGGGTGAAGCCGGACCAGCCCAGGTTCATGCCCGGCTTGAAGAACTGAATGGTGTCTTCGGCCGTCATGACCTTGCTCAAAAGTGATTTGTGACGTACGCGATCTTGCAAAGTACCGTACTCGGACATCTGTTACCTCCTGTTTGCATTTAGTGTCTACAGGCCCATATTGTCCTGAAAAATCCTCAGGCATTTCCATACTAGATTCGACATACAATCAATGATTACGCGGTATTGTAAGTATCTTGGCGTTTTTTGTTCTGAGTAAAACCGGATTTTACGCACGCCGGAAAGTTTAGTCAAGTCAAAATGTATACAGTATTCGCATCTCCACCGCGCAATCGCCGTACAATCCCGGCACGACGCACATTTTCGAAGGTTCCGGAATCGGTCAGTCCCGGTAATCGACGGCAATGATGGAGGAACATACCGCTTTCATGTGGGGCGCCACTTCCCCGGCATGGTAGGGGTGTATCTGGTAGGCCTGCAGGTCGTCAATGGAGTCGAACTTCGTTACCAGGGCGATATCATAGGAGCGCTCCGAGCGAATGACATCGATACCGGCCTCCAGATGGCGCAACACGGGGATCTTTCCCTGCATGCTGAGGAGCTTCCCGCGGGTGGCGGCGAGGTTGTCGGCAGTTGCATCGGACAGCTTGAAAAAGACGATATGGGTGATCATGGCTGGGTAACTCCTTGGCAGATGGCTCGCGGTGGCCCGAAAGGTGGCTATCGGTATACCGCGCCGCGCCGTCGGTGTCAATGCTGCCGTTGCCGGCATCAGCCGCGCTTGCGAATCGCCATTGCTATGCTACAGTTTTATTGAAGGCAAACAAATTCGTGGATACGGAGGTCGCCATGCCGGAAAAACTCTTGATACCGTCCGTCGAGATGAGGCTCGGCTCCCTGCTGGAATTCAGCCGCAGGCGAGACAGGGACGCTTCATCCCCCCACAAACGCAAAGCGAGACGAACCATCACCATCTCCCGAGAGTTCGGCTGCGAGGCATACCCTGTGGCGGAACGCCTGCGGGAGACCATGGAGAAAAAAAGCGGTGAACCGTGGGTTCTTTTGGATAAAAGTCTCCTCGAGGAGGTCGCCCGTGATAACGACCTGTCCGCCAATGTGATGAAAAGCCTGGGCGAGAAGAGCCGTTTTCTGGACGAGATCCTGGCCACGTTCTCTCCACGCTGGAAAAGCGAGAAGGACTATTTCCGGGTGCTGTGCCGCCACATGCTTTCCCTGGCGGAACAGGGCAACGTGATCATCGTCGGCAGGGGGAGTTCCATTGTTACCCAGCCCCTGAAAAACTGTTTCCATTTTCGCATGTTCGCCTCCCCGGGATTCAAGGTTCACTCCATAGCCCGCAGGCTGGGCATTGAAGCCGAAGAGGCCGAAAGAATCATCGCCCGGCGACAGAAACAGCGGGATAACTTCATCCGCGACTTCCTGGACCGGGATGCCCACGACCTGGGCTTTTACCACCTGGTGTTCAACAACGACAAAAACGACGTAAAAGCCATCGCCCGCACCATTGAGGATTATGTGACGGCCCCATAGCCCGGCTCTGCGGCGATCGGTTCTCTTCGGGCCGCAGGCGGGTCATGAAGCGGTGGAAGATTCCGGCGGGGGACGGAGAAAGACCACATAGGCGCCGCTTCCGCCCAGCTCCCGCGGGGCCGGGGCAAATTCGAGCACCATCCCGCGTCCGGCGTCCCGCAGCCAGGAGGCGATTGCCTGTTGAAGCACCGGCTCACCCGGCGAGTTGGTCCCCTTGCCGGTGATGACCAGGGCGGCCTTCTGCCCCTTGCGGCGCGCCGTATCCAGAAAGCGGGGCAGCGCCGCCAGCGCCTCTTCCCTCGTCAGCCCGTGCAGATCGAGCTGATGGGAAACGGCAATGATGCCCCGCTTCACCTGGCGCAGGCGATTGCCCGACAGCGGCTTCAACTCGTCGTCAACGGAAACCGAATCGGCGAATTTCGTTTCCAGTTTTAAACGGCCGATCTCCTTCAGGAACAACTCCGTGGATTCCCGGTCGTCGCCTGTGGACGGCAGGGAGGAGGATCGCGCCGGCTCATGGAGAGCAGGGCTGGTCGTTTTGTCCTTTGCCGCGCCCCCCTGAGGACCGTCCAGCGTTTTCACGCCGGCCATGGCACGCCGGAACAGTTCGATTTCCCCTCCCCCGGCCGGCGCCGGCAGGTCCCCTCCAACACTCCCCCTGCTACCGCCCTGCTCCGCATGCAACGCCTTAACATCGGTCATAGCACGCAGGAACAGGTCACTCTCCTCCTCAACCGGCTCAACTTCGCGGGCAGGCGGCCCCGGAGGGGGCGGTACGGCATCAGGCTCCTTCCGGGAGATGCCCATCTCTTTTAAGACAGTGAAATGGGTGGTGTGAAACCGGTCAACCGCCTCAGGTTTTTCCTGGCGTTTCTTTTTACCCATCAGTCCTTGGCCACCAGGGTGATCTCAATACGGCGGTTCTTGGCGCGCCCCTCCTTGCTCTCATTGTCGGCCACCGGCTTGAACTCGGAAAAGGCCGCCGCGGAAAGGTTGGCCGGATCGAGCCCCTGCTGTTGCAGGTATTTGGCGACGTTGATGGCACGGGCTGCCGAAAGCTCCCAGTTCGAAGGGAACTGGGCCGACCTGATCGGCACGTTGTCGGTGTGCCCCTCGATACGGATCGATTTATCCTTGACCTCTTTCAGGGTCGGGACCATCTTTAGCAGGATGATTATACCGTCCGGTTTGACGTCTGCCTTGCCGGAATCGAACAGGATAGCGGCCTCCATGTTGACGGTCAACTTTCCCTTCAACTCCGAGATGGTCACCTGCCCTTGCGCGATCTCGCTCTTCATGTTTTCCAACAGATGTTCGTAGGTGCTGCTGACCTCCTTGACCTTCTCTTCCTTGGCCTTCTGGAGAGTAGCAATCTCATCGCCGAGCTTCCTGTTCTCCCCTTCCAGGTCGGCTACCTTCTGGCGCAGATCGCTGATATTCCTGGAAAGGGTATCGGATTTTGCTTTGAGCACCTGTTCCAGCTCACTCTTATCCTTGCTGAGCGCCTGCTTCTCCTGGGCCAGCCCGGCCGCCTCGGCCTTCAGTTTGTCAAGGTCGGCCTTCAGCGCGACATTATCGGCAGAGAGCTTCCCGTATTGCTGCTTCAGGTCGCCAAGCTCGCCCGACAGGCCTTTGGCCTCATCCTCCTTCAACCGGTACGTGCTCTGGGAAACACAGCCGTTCAACGCCAGGGCCGTCAGGCCCGCCAACACCAGATATATGGTTCGTCTCACCACACACGACCTCCTTGTGATTTTTCTGCGGCGCTACCGGCTGGCGGTCTTTTTGCTGAGAGAGATCAAGATCATATCCAACACCGTTTTCTGCCGCGCCTCGAATTTGTTGAGCACTGCCAGACAGGTGCCCATGGGGCAGAGTTCGTGAAGAAAGTCGGCATCCCGCCCGGAAATGATCACCACCCGGTTCTTGTCCATCCCCGACTGGGTGGCAAACGAAAGCAATTTCAAGCCATCCATGGCAGGCATCTCCAAGTCGATCAGCAGCAGGTCATACCCGCCTGTCTTGATGTAGTTCAAGGCCGTTACCGGACTGTTGCAGATATCCACCTGTAACAGAGGATAGGCGTTATGTATGTACCCGGCCAGGAACTCGGTAAAGGCCTGGTCGTCATCAATCAGTAATATTCTACCCATAGCATCATAATATAGTCGATTTCACGGTACCCATGAAACAAAAAAAACAGGGGGTCGGGGGGGACGCTCTACCGATTTCAAATCAAGGCGGCGAGGATTGAGGGAGAGCTCCGGGCAACCGTCAGCCTCCATGGATACCCTTGGTGGTGGTACGAATGAAGCGCTGCACGATCGGGTTGCTGCTGTTCCGTATCTGGTCCGGCATGCCGGTCTCGATGATCTCCCCCTGGTGCATCATGGCGATGCGGTCGGACAGGTACAGGGCAAAATTCAGGTCGTGGGTGACGATGATCGTCGTATTGCCGGTCCTTTTTTTCAATGAGAGGATCGTCTCCGCCAACTCGTCGGTAGTCACCGGATCCAACTCTGCGGTCGGCTCATCGTAGAGGACCAGGTCCGGCTCCATCGCCAGGGAGCGGGCTATGGCAACGCGCTTCCGCATGCCGCCCGACAGCTCCTAGGTCCGCAACCCTTCACGCCCTTCCAGCCCCACAATGGCCAGCTTTTCGGCGATAATCCCGCTAATGCGGGCCTCGGGATAGACGCGATGCTCACGCAGCCAGAGCCCCACGTTCTCGGCGACGGTCAACGAGTTGAACAGGGCCGAGGATTGGAACACCATGCTGCTTCGGAACGTTTGAGGCAGCGGCCTGCCATTATGGAACACCGGTTGGTCATTAAAGTAGATCTGACCGCTATCGGGCGTTTCCAGGCGGATGATGTGCCGCAGCAGGATGCTCTTGCCGGTGCCGGAGGGACCGATGATCGAAAAGGTTTCTCCCGGTGCGATGTCGAGGTCGATGTCCTTGAGGACATGGTTGCTGCCAAAGGACTTATTCAGCTTTTCAATTCGGACTGCGACGCCGTGAACGGGCATGGAGGACTCTCGGATAGAATTTGAATGCAGTATGCATTTTCCTACAAGTTCAGAACAGGTACCCGGATCTGTTGGTAAAATAGCGCTTATGCCGATAAACAAAGGCTGTCAGCAGTATAATGGCCACCATGACCGACAGGTTATTGAGCGCCAATCTGCGGGTATCAACCGGTTGGCCGACGATATTTTCCAGCTCTTCGGCGGAAATGCACACCAGGTTGATCAGTGTATTCACCACTTCAAAGGCGTTGTATCCCATCAGCAGGTACCAGGTCAGGGTTTGCCGCTTCATCAAACCGAGGAACAGATAGAGGCAGATCAGGCTGTCCACGAATACCAGCGTTTCTGCCGTCCGCCCCTGGTAAAGCGTCCCCAGCAGGGGAAAGGGATGGCCGAAGGTGGACATGGTCAGCATAAAGAAGAACAGATACAACCCGCCCAGAAGGACCATGCCCGGAGGCCGCCGTTCCTCGTTGTCGTTATCGATTTCTTCCATGTGCACCTCGTGTGAATGCCAAATAGTTTCCATCCGGAGTTTCCTGATGGAATCTATTTTGCCTCGTCGCGCTTATTGCTCCGCCGCATGCCGCTCAAGACGACGCAGACGAAGATGACGATCAGGATAAATCCTATGAAAATCCAATCGGCTGTGCTGAATCCGAACATCACCGGCTCCTCCTGAAGGCTTCCGCCGCCTCGTTCACCATGCCCATCTCCTGGTAACAGGTCCCCAGCAGGTAATAGACCTCGCCCATAGGGAACTGCTCGGCAAAGAAGGGGTCCGTCAAGACATCTTCAATAATGGCGGCGGCCTCATCGTTGCGCCCGGCGTGGCGTTCTTCCAGCGCCACCGCAAGGGCTGTCAGATAATCCAGAGGCGGGACCAGGGGGAGCTTGCCGGCCAAAATCGCGGCGATGCGGGCTTCAAGCCGCGCCCGCTCAACTGCCGCCAACCCGGATAGCGCCTCGGCCCAGACCTCGGCCGCTTGGTCGTAGCGCCCCACAACGTACAGCACCTCACCGTATTCGTAGGCGACGCGGTTGTCGGGCGAACCCAGTTCCAGGGCCTTCTTCAGATGCCTTTCCGCCCCGTACCAGCTCTGCACGGCCTGTTGCATCGCAGCGAGGCGCGAACCCCTGTCGGCGAAGGTCCGGCCTATCTCCGCCTCCAGGCCGGCGTTGGAGGGATCGAGCAGGGCAAGGATCTTGAGAAACGTGATCTTGCGATCCAGATAGGGGGTATCGACCTCTTTGGCATCCAGCATGATGACCTGTCCGCCCACCTCGGAGACGATATGGGGATATGCCTCCTTCAACACGGCGGCGTACTCGGCGGCATGGACGCATTCGGGATCGAGGCGCAGCGCCTGGTAGATGCCGCGACCCACCATGTCATAGTCGGGCGCCCCCTGCTGTACGGATGCAAGATCCTCATCCAGGACCGGGATGGGAGGCTTGCCGTCCCAGGAAATGGCCACGCGGCCGTCGCGGCCGCTCAAGGTATAACCGGCGGGTGGCGTAACATAGCTGATGCCGCCCAGCGGCGTGGGTGTCGAAACTTCCGCGCTGCTCATCTGGTCTCCTGCTCTCTCCCGGGAAAGGTATCTATGCCGGCATGCACGCCGATCATCTTGTAGATCTGCACCTCGTCCCACGGCTCGTCAAGAACGCCGTCGTGGACGGCCCAGCTTCGCCCGCGCACGGTGCGCTCCTGACCTGGCATGCGAAAAGGGGTTGAACCGTCCAGCCGGCCGTGATAGCGCCCCCCCGGCTGAAATTCCCGGTCGATCTCCATCATCAGGCGCTTGCCGCGCAGGTAGTCGAAGCCATATCTCTCATAGCGGATGGCGTTATCGTAGCTCAACGTTTCGGCCACGATCATCTCCATCCCCAGGGCATCGGTAAATCGCTTCAGGAGCGGAAAGAACTCGACAAACAGGCGCAATCCGCGACGGGTCTGGTTGGGGAACAGGCCATCCTGCATGGCACGCAGCTCTTCGGGCAGATTGCGCCCGTGAGAAGCGAACCAGTTCCTTCTGCCGCTTTCGTCCACATCCACATCGTAACGCGGCGCAGCCGGATCGCAGATGATGCAGAAGGAAAGCTCCATCTGGTGGTACTGGGTATCGGCCAGTTCGAGAAAGAAGACCGTATCTGCATCCTCCGGCCGGGCGCGGACCTCGATACGCAGAAACGCAAGGCCAGAGGGCGCGATGATGGTGGCGAGGCGTTCCCCTGCCGCATTATGGATCCCATCAGCGGCCAGACCCAGTAACTCGCGCAGGCGCAGCGGCACGAGCGAAACGTACAGCGCCTCTTTTTCCCCGTCATCCAGCCGGTTGATGGCCAACAGCGATCGCAGCGGCCGGCCGGCTGCATCCAGCAACTGGCTATTTCCCGGAAGTCGTGCCATAGGTTCCAATTATACCGGGAAAGATGGCCGCCCTGATCCGCGCAATACTTTTTTCCACCGCA
>JBEKFJ010000058.1:0-13313 GCA_050013355.1 Oryzomonas sp. | reverse complement strand
GCTCCGTTGCGAACACCACATCCTGCTCATCATCCACCAAGAGAATAGTCTCGCGTCCTGCCGGGGCGGCAGGACTCGTCGCGCCGCTCATCTCCTGACTGCCTGACCCCATACCTGGCAGCACAACGGGACAGAGAGCTCCCTTCCCCGGCTTGCTCTCCACGAAAATGGCACCTTGATGGCTATTGACAATTCCGTGGATGACCGACAGCCCCAGGCCGGTCCCTTCACCTTTCCCTTTGGTGGTGAAGAACGGATCAAAGATACGTTCCATTGTGGCTTCATTCATGCCGTGTCCACTGTCCCGCACCTTGAGTTGCAGATATTGTCCCGGAGGCAGGCCGTGCGATCTGGCGGCATTATTTGCATCAAGATGGACATTATCCAGGCTAATGTCAATAATACCCCGGCCCTGTTGGCGCATCGCGTGAACAGCATTTGTACAAAGGTTCATCACAATCTGGTGAATCTGGGTCGGGTCCGCCATAATCCGTCCCAGGATTTTGTCAACACTGAGCCTGATTTCTATGGATGCCGGCAGAGAAGCCCTCAGAAGCTTGAGACATTCCCCCACGATCAATTCAACCCTTACCTCCTGGCGTTCCTGCTCTCCCTGTCGGCTGAAGGTGAGGATCTGCTTGACCAGGTTCTTGCCACGAAGCCCCGATCTGAGGATTACATCCAACAACTCATGGATCGGTTCATCAGTGGGGAGTTCCTCGATGGCCATTTCGGAACAGGTAATGATGGAAGCCAGCGTATTATTGAAATCATGGGCAATTCCGCCGGCAAGGGTTCCAATTGCCTCCATCCTTTGCGACTGTCGCAACTGACGCTCCAGCAGCATCTCATGGGTGACGTCCCTTATAAGGGCCACGTAGCTGATTACAGCACCCGAGATGTCCGATACCGACCAGGTTGTGACATCCAGCTCAAACTTGACCCCATCGTGCCGCTGATAAGAATATAGACCGTCATGCTCCTCTCCGCGCGGGATGGCTTTAAAAATTGTTTTATAGAACTGACTGTTTTCTTCTATAAACTCAAGTACATGGATATTCATGCCAACCAAGTCCCGGGGGATGCGACCGGTGATCGTCTCGATTGCGGGGTTCACATATTGGATGAACCCAGCACTATCAAAGAGGAATATTCCCTCTTTTGCCTGCTCGATGACTGAAGCCAGAAGTTTGAGCTCTTTTTCGACGATCTTACTGTCAGCGGCAACCCTCAATGTCGATATGCCGTACGAGAGGTCATTTGACAACTCCACCAGCAACTCGACCTCTTCATTGTCAAAGGAATTACTCTCACCGGAAAAGATCACCAGAGCGGCAAACGGCTGGCCGTCATCGAAGAGCGGCAAGGATATTGACGACAGGAAACCGTGTCTTAGGGCATTTTCCCGCCATATTTCCCACTGGGGATCAAACTCAATGTACTGGACGACCACCGGTTTGCCTGTCTTTATGGCGGTTCCGGATGGACCACGCCCCCTATCAGTGTTTGACCAGCTCACATTCAGGTTTTTCAGATAACCCGATTTATCACCCCATTGAACCACGGGACGAATGCTTTTTATGTCGTCATTTTCCGCCACACCCACCCAGGCCACACGATATGCCCCGACCTCGACGATCGTCCGGCAGATGCTCTGCATGAGCTCCATTTCATCAGTGGCCCTGATCATTGCGTGATGGCATTCGCTGAAGGCTTTGAGGGTACGGTTCAGCCTTCCGAGTGATTCTTCGCGATGCACGATCCTGGATTCGCTTTTCCGGATGAGAACGTATAAAATCCAAGCGGTTGTCAGAATGAATACGCTATTGTAGATTTCAATACGCTGGTAGACTGACGGATCATGGAAAAGTTCGCGAATCATTCTGGCGGAAGCCAATAAGAGCCAAATGCCGCCGATGCATGCGTAAAAAATGGTAATACTGAGCGGGTTGAAATACTTGTTGAACCTGTTTGGCTTCATTGCCGGCACCCGCCGCAATAGTTGTCAGCAGCCGTATTGTGAGGTGCAAACAGGCAAAATGGCATGATGATGGGACAAAGGGAGAGGGACCGACAGCAGGAGGTGGATCGGCGACGGGACATGTGGTTCGTGCTGGTGCTCAAAGTCATGGCATCTCCCACTACCAGGTTGTGATGCAGCCAGTGAGCCGGCGTTTCTGACATGACGAGATAGGATCAATATATTATAGATTCCGGCTCAAGGCAAGTAACACTTCGGAACTCATATTACACCGGCGCTATCAATAGTGCCTTGACTCGGAACAACAAACGCAGTATGTACCTAACTGGTTTTCATGCAGTCATTCCAGCCAAAATCAGATAAGGCCCCATGACATGCCGTCCCACCTCTCCCTCATCGTCAAACTCACTCTCGCCACGTCATTTATCCTGATTTTATTCATGTGCATTCTGAACTATGTCAACATCAAGAATTTCAGAAAGATCATGATTGAATATTCTGTGACGGATGCCGATCAAGTGGCTGAAATCATAAACCACAGCGCGTATGACGCCATGATGAAAAACGACAAAGCCAGCCTTTATCAGATGGTGCAACGCATTGCCCAGAGCAGCAGCATTGAACACATCCGACTTATTGACCGTGGGGGAAAGATCATCCAGTCGAACAACAAGGAGGAAATCGGCAAGATAATCGAAACAAGCAGCGAAGAGTGCCTTATGTGCCACCGGTATGGCAATCCAAAAATACAGGCATCCTCGATGAACCGCAGTCGCATATATCTGG
The DNA here is from genome assembly GCA_050013355.1 of Oryzomonas sp. Classification (GTDB taxonomy): domain Bacteria; phylum Desulfobacterota; class Desulfuromonadia; order Geobacterales; family Pseudopelobacteraceae; genus Oryzomonas. The sequence continues at coordinate 10,546 of JBEKFJ010000058.1, read as the reverse complement.
CCTCTTCCGGAAAAGAGGTGATGGGACTTACCAAAGCCATCTACAACCAGCCGGGATGTACGACAGGATCATGTCATTTTCACCGCAAGGAACAGAATATACTCGGAGTGCTCGATATAGGCATCTCTCTGGAAAACATGCAGCAGAAGTCCATCCAGTACCGAATACAGTTCATGATCATGACCTGCCTGTTCGTCATACTCATAGGATTGATGATAACCTTTATGACATTGCGTTTTGTGGGTAGACCGGTGCGACATCTGTTGAAACATACCGAACTTATCGCCGAGGGCAATCTTGACATCAAGGTCCCCGTCATCTCCGACGATGAACTCGGCGAACTCTCCGATGCCGTCAACCACATGACCGTAAAACTAAAAAAAGCCCATGAGGAACTCACCGGATGGGGGCATAGCCTTGAAGACAAGGTAGAGGAGCGCACCCGTGAGATCAAACAGATCGAAGCCCAACTCTACCGATCGGATAAGCTGGCATCGATCGGCAAACTGGTCGCCGGCATTGCTCACGAGATCAACAACCCTTTGACAGGTGTCTTGCTCTACGCATCTATCATACAAAATGACAGCCGCATCAACCCTGTCTTTCGCGCCGACCTGGATCTGATCATCTCCGAAACAAGGCGCTGCGCCGACATCGTCAAAAGACTCCTGGAATTTTCCCGGGAGGCATCCGCCCGTAAGGTTCCTTTTTTATTGGATGAGTTGCTTGACAAAAGCTTTTCCTTGATCAGCCAGCAACCCTGTTTCCATGACATCTCAATCTGCAGGGACTATACCCCCTCCCTCCCCACGGTGATAGCCGACCCCGATCAGATCGAACAGGTGTTCATAAACCTGTTCATTAACGCGTGCCAAGCCATGGCTGGGGGAGGGACCCTCACCTTAAGAACATTTGCGACCGACACTGATTATGTGTGTGCCGAAATCAGAGATACCGGATGTGGCATCTCAGAAGAAAACCTGAACAAGATCTTCGACCCGTTTTTCACAACGAAAGATGAGGGTACCGGCCTGGGATTGTCAATAACCTACGGAATCGTGGAAAGCAACAATGGGAAGATAGAGGTAACTAGCAAGGATGGTGAGGGAACGGTTTTCACCGTCAAATTGCCGGTCGGCGATTGCACGGATACGAAAGAACCTGTCGCCTGAGCAAAGTCGGCATGATATTATTTTTCCGTTTGGCCCTTGATGGAAATTCCGAGTTTTTTGAGCATGCTGTGCAAATTTGGGCGCAGAATACCGATTTCTTCTGCCGCACGGGAAATGCTCCAGTTGTTCCGTTCCAACGCATTCAATACAAATGCCTTTTCAATAGGCTCCACGGCTTTGTCCCGAATCAGCCGCTTCATCTCCTTGAGCTCTTCCATGGTTGTGGGAATATATTCTTCCCTGTCTGCAGAGCTTTTCTCAACGGTATCGAACAACTCCAGGTCTTCCTTCTGGATGATGTCTCCCCCGGCAAGTACAACCGCACGTTCTATGGTGTTCTCCAACTCCCTGACATTGCCCGGATATGAATAGTTTTTCAGGAGGTCCATGGCATCCAGAGCAATGCCCCGTATCTCCTTGCCGGTCTCAGCCGTATATTTCGTGAGAAAATGGGAAATAAGAAACGGCACGTCCCCCTTGCGCTCACGTAGCGGCGGAAGCTCGATGGGTATAATATTGAGACGAAAATACAGATCCTCCCGGAAACTTCCTTCGCAGACCATTGTTTTGAGGTTCCTGTTGGTGGCGGCCACGAGATGAATATTGATGGGGATCGGCTGGGTTCCTCCTATAGGGGTTACCTGGCGCTCCTGGAGCACGCGCAAAAGTTTGGCCTGGGTGGAGAGGCTGATGTTGGATACTTCATCCAGGAAGAGAGTGCCATTGTCCGCCACCTTGAAGAGCCCCATCTTTGTTTGAATGGCACCTGTGAATGAGCCTTTTACATGGCCGAACAGTTCACTCTCGAGGAGATTTTCCGCCAATGAAGAGCAGTCCACAGCCACAAAGGGCAACTCTCGGCGAGGGCTGTTATTGTGGATGGCCCGGGCCACAAGTTCCTTGCCTGTTCCGCTCTCTCCAGTGATGAGAACGGTACTGTCGGTTGAGGCGACCTGGATGATGCGCCGGTAGACCTTCTGCATCTCCTTGCTCTCGCCTACGAACTGGTTGAAACCGTGATGGCTGATGATCTCCTTTTTCAGGTAACATTCGTCAAGGTTCACATTCCGTTGTTCAAAGGCCTTCTCGACCTTTTCTTGGATCTGGTCAGGGGTAAACGGCTTTGCTATGTAATCAAAGGCCCCGTTCTTCATGGCATCAACGGCAGTATCCACGGTGGCATAGCCGGTGATCATAATGACCGGGACGTCAGGCTGAAGGGTTTTGACCGCCTTGAGGACTTCGATTCCATTCATCCCTGGCATTTTAAGATCGGTGATTATCAGGTCATAGTCTTTTTGCTGAAGCATTTCGATTGCGATGTGTCCGCTTTTACAGGTATCAACGGCGTAACTCTCTCCTTCAAGGATACGCTGCAGTCCCTCTCTGATTACCGTCTCATCGTCAACGACCATTATGTTCAACCTGCTCATGACATGTCCCTTTCGCCTACGGCATCTTCATTTCAAGCGTCTCAACCGGTTGATCGTATGTTTCCTGAATACAGCATATAAAACCAACTCTTACGCTTAGTCAATGATTTCCTTTCAGATGAGTCGCCTATCTTTCATGTACGCACCAGTGGTTATACCAATCTCAGTGTATATTTTGAGTATACAGGGTATGGCATTTCAATAATATTATTGTAACATATTGTAATTAAAGAGTTTTATGGTGAAACACCCCATAATTTCCCGGTTTATTGTATAGAACTGCTATACAAACCGGACCGTTATCTCTCCTGGAACTGCCGGTCAAGCTGGGCTTTGTCCAATATTAATCAAATGAATTCAGATAGTTGAATACAACATCCACAATAAACTACATTCTGGCACGGCACCTGCAACATAATAAATCAAAAGGAAGACACAATCCGGGAATCCTAATCATGATGGACAACTTTGTGCAGCAAGAAAGGAGATTGCAATGAAAACCTTATCAACAACCATACTGTCCCTGGTAATCACCGTTTCTCAGGCTATGGCATCTTCAGGAAGCGCTGATGGAGAAGGTTTGAGCCTTCTGGCAACTTTCTTCATCTCATTTTTCGTCTTGATCATCCTGTTCCAGTTCGTCCCCGGCATCATGCTTTTCGTGGGAATGCTCAAGGGGATATTTTCTTCGTCCACCGCCCATGAAAATAAGAAGGTTGCCACGAACACTAACAAGCCTTCCTGAATGAGTGATGAAGGCTTTCCCCTTCGAAGTATATGAGGGTCACGATCATGCGAGAAATTCTTATTGTAGACGAAGACAAAGACTACCGAAAACAAATGGCCGAGATATTCATCGATGCCGGCTATAACGTTACCGTCACCGACTCGGTGGCAAGCGCAATCTACGGAATTCTCAAGAAAACGGCACAGGTGGTGGTACTTGGCACAAAATGTGATGATCTGACGGCAGCCGACCTTATACCGATCATGAAACAATGCAACAAGAATCTCCCCATCATCCTGGTCACTGCCAATACTCCGATCGGGCTGCTCCGCAAACTGAGGTGTGAAGGGATTTTCTATCATGCTCTTAAACCGGTCAGCGCGGAAGACCGTGAGGAGATCAGACTGGCAGTGAAGTGCGCCTTTGACAACCTGCCCCCGTACCCGGCATGAGTTTTATGTTAGACAACAAAAACATAGTAATAACTACAAGCTGCATAGATATCACTCACGAAAAGGAGTATGCCATGAAAACGACTGGAACATTGAAAACATTGTGCAGTGCCGGAGCAGTAAGCCTTCTCACCACTACCGGAGCATTCGCGTCATCGGACGGTTCGGTATCAACCAACCAGGTACTTATCAGCGGCCCCCTGATCCTTCTTTTTCTCGGATTCTGTGCTCTCGTTGTGGTCATCCAACTCATCCCGGCAATGATAACACTCTATGGCATGATTAAAGGGGCGCTGGACAGCAAAAAACAGGAAACCGTCAGCGCAAAAACGAAATGAAATACCCAGTATCCAAATACTGTTGACAGACCAATCGTAAGGGAATATATCAGAGGAGGATTATCATGGAACAGTTATTCTCGTCCGTAGTGCACTTCAAGGAAGTATTTACACTTGTCGATTACTATCAATACATAAAAGGTGTCGAGTATATGATCTGTATTGCCTTCTTTGTCGGCTTTCCGATGTTCTATCGCTATATCAACCACAAAGAAGAAACCGACCCTTCGAAGTCAGGTCACTGATCAGCCATGTTGACTTCACGACCAAATACACCGTCACATAACAGCAGCACACGTCGGACGCATGTCCCGGCGTGTGCTGTTTTATTTTGTTATGCATCCACACATCTGCAAGCAAAGGAGAGCGTTTTATGAACACGAGAAGGTCCTGGCTCGCCGCTATCATTGTTCCCCTGCTGCTAGCCGCACTACCGCGTCCCGGCTTGGGAATCACAGTTCCGGACATGATTACCCTGAACAATCCGGGCAAGCTGTATGCGAGCATTACATTCAACCATGCCAAACATATCACTTTAACCAAGGAATGCTCCGACTGCCATCATCATACCACCGGTACGTTGGTTCAGGATCCTAATTGCATAAGGTGCCACCGTAACAGTGGCGAAACCAAGACCGTAGCCTGCAGGGGATGCCACATGCAGGATCCCTTCACGGCGGTGGCCATGAGAGAAAAAGACCCGAAAAACTATCATCTTGACAAGCCCGGCCTAAAAGGGGCCATGCACCAGGCCTGCATCGGCTGTCACAGCAAGATGAACGGGCCAACAGGCTGTCAAGGCTGTCACCAACTCACGAAAGAGGGTCAGGCCTTCTACAATGCCGGCCAATTCGCTCCCAAGGGGAAAACTGTCAAATATGAACATGAATAGCACTAATTAGACTCGATTCGAATTTACAGCACTTTCGCACCGAAGGAGAATTGTTATGAAGCGCAGAGATTTCCTGAAGGTCTGCCTGCTAAGCGGCGCAACCGCAACCCTTGGCAGTCCATCGAAAAGCTTGGCAGTCGGTTCCTTTGAGGGATACCCGGATGCAATGGGAGTTCTGGCAGACACAACCCGTTGCATCGGTTGTCGGAGTTGCGAGGCAGCATGTAACAAGGAACAGCATCTCCCGGAACCTGATCTCCCGTTCAATGACACCTCTGTCTTTGAGCACACGCGCAGGACTGATGAAAAGGCATATACCGTTGTCAACCGCTACACGACGGAAGACGGCGGAGGTCCCGTGTTCCGCAAGATGCAATGTAATCATTGCAATGAACCGGCCTGCTTGACCTCATGCTTCGTCAACGCCTACACCAAGACCAAGGAAGGAGCGGTTATATACAACAAGAAGGTCTGCGTCGGATGCCGCACCTGCATGGTCGCCTGCCCCTTCAATATACCTGCGTACAGCTATTCCAGCGCCTTTGATCCCGTCATCAAAAAATGCATTTTATGTTATGACACGCGGGTAAAATTCGGCCGGCCGCCGGCATGTGTCGAGATATGCCCTCGTGAGGTCTTCACCTTCGGCCTCCGCAAGGACATGATCAAACTTGCCCATGAGCGCATCAAGGAAACACCCGATCGCTATCATGATCATGTGTATGGCGAGAAGGAGGTGGGGGGAACCACTTGGCTTTATCTCTCCCGGCCTCCTGTCGAACAGATCGGTCTTGATACCCATCTTGGCAACGAACCGATCATCTCCAACGTCAAGGAATTCCTCGGAATGGTCCCGATGGTGCTCTGTATCTGGCCGGCCCTCTTCTCGGGGATCCACCTCCTTGCCACCCGTAACAAGGACCACCACGATGATGAGCACCATACCCATTCCGAGCAGGGGGACGGTAAACAATGAAAACTCTGACAAAAAACGGGGCAACAATCGTCGATGCGCTTGAAAAGGCCCCTGGACACAACTGGAGCTTGATGGAAAAACTGTTTCTCGGCCTGTCGTTTCAAGAATACATGGGCCAGGCCCTGCGTAATCCCTTGAACTGGATTCTCGCCGCCATCTTCGCGGTCGGTATTCCGCTGCTCCTCGGACGATTCATCTTCGGGCTGAGTTGGGTCACCCACAGCTCCAACGATTACCCATGGGGATTGTTTCTCGGTTTCGGACTCTTTGGCATGGTCCCGCTTTCATCGTCCGGCTTTCAGCTCGGAACCGCATGCGAGGTATTCGGACGACACGACCTTGAGCCCATTGAGCGCCTGGGGCTCCTGAACGGCCTGCTCGGATACTTCTTTGCCGTTGTTTATCTGCTTGTTGACCTGGGGCAGCCCTGGCGGCTTCCCTATCCCATGGTAGTATCCTTTGGGCCTGCTGCGGTGCTCTTTTTGGTTGCCTGGCACGTTTCCACCTACCTGTCGGTACAGATAGCGGAAGTCTCCACCAGCTTCTGGGAATGGATCGGCTTCCAGTCCGGCAAACGGGCTATCAGAAGGATAACCCTGGGCCTTACCGTCTCCGGCATCATCCTCTCGACCCTCCACCAGGGAGCCTTGGGCGCCCTATTCACCTATGCTCCCGGAAAAGTGCATCCCCTGTGGTATTCGTCATCCTTCCTGTGGCTGCATTTCTTCGTCTCGTCAATCCCCGGCGGTCTCTGCATGGTCATTGCCGTCAGCACGATTGCAAGCAAAACCATGACATGGCGTTGTGACGAGCGCTTTATGAAAAACCTCGACAAACTGACCGTTTCACTGGCAAAAGGCGCCAGCATGGGCTTGGCCACCTACCTCACCATCAAGCTCATCAGCATCGCCCATGACAACAAGTGGAGCTATATTGCCACCGGTTGGGGACTATGGTATCTGGTTGAAATCTTCATTGGTGTTATCATTCCGATGGCTCTGTTTGCCTACGCCATCCGCAACAAAAAAATGGCGATCATTCGCCTGAGCGCTTTCATGGTGGTATTCGGCGTAGTGTTAAACCGTCTGAATACCGCCATCATCACCTTCAACTGGAGACTGCCCCATCGCGAAATACCTCACTGGAAGGAGATCGTCATCAGCGTGACGGTGTTCTCCATCTATCTGGTTGTCTATCGCTTCATACTCTATCGTTTGCCAATCCTCTTCAAGTGGAAGACAGCAGAGGAACCTGTCCTGGAATACGCTACCGAACCGGTTGGAATCGCTCTGTTTCCCTATTCACCCGTTGCCGAGAATGAGCCTGTTGCTTCATTCTCTACCCAGGTTGAACCAGCGGCACTCAGAAACACCGAAACGGTAACGTATTGATAGCATACTGTTTTATATGGCATGGGGAGCCCAGCTCCCCATGCTGCTGCTGTGCACCTCACTACACATGACCTACTTGAACAGGAGACTACCATGAAACTGCGCTGGATGGTCCTATCAGCTGCGATACTGTGCTGTGCCATCCCTGCGGTGGCGCTTGAGATCAAAGACGTGACCTTCACCACCGACAATGCCGGTACGGTTGTGTTCAGCCATTCCGCCCATTTGAAAAAGAAAAACAGGACATCCGCAAACATCAGCTGCAAATCCTGTCACAATGACAACATGAAAAAAAACACCCACTACACCATGGCCCAGATGGAGCAGGGAAAGTCATGCGGCATGTGCCACTACGGCAAGAATGCCTTTGCTCTTTCAAAATGCACAGCCTGCCACAAAGTCAGCGACATTACCTTTAAAGTCAAGGAGACGGGACCGGTTCTCTTCAGGCACAGCATCCACCTGTTAAAAAAACCTGATTGCGGCGCCTGCCACAATGAAATTTTCAAGACCTCTTCCAACCCTCGGGTAAGCATGGCCGAGATGGCAAAGGGAAAATCGTGTGGCGCGTGTCACAACGGCAAAGCGGCTTTTTCCCTCTCCTCCTGCACCAGATGCCATCCCGTTAAAGAGATCACCTTTGTGGTCAAGGATGCCGGTCACGTCAAGTTCAGCCATAGCTCCCATATAAGTCTGTACAAATGCGGCGAATGCCATACTGCACTCTACGACATATCACGGAGCAAAAAACATATCAGCATGCAGGAAATGGAAAAAGGCAAATCATGCGGCACATGCCATGACGGAAAAACCGCTTTTAACGTCAAGGAGAATTGTGCGACATGCCACAAGATGTAGGGCATGACTCCTTTCCTTGCAAAGTTTCTCATCCGGTGTTTCCGGATGGAAACTATGTAATGGTGCGCGGTAGCACAAAGAACTACGGGGAGAAAGGATAATGTTCAATACGCTCGCAGGAAGAGCTCTCGTCCCGGTTGGAATTGCCGTTACCGGTTTCACGGTCGTCTGCTGCCTGCTCCTCTTTTCAGTCATCAAGAGTGGAATCAAAAAAGATGCGGTGTTTCACGCCACCAACCTGGCCGATACGATCCTGAAATCAACCCGTTACGCCATGCTCAAGTCCGATCGTGAGACCCTTTCAACCATCATACGCAACATTGGCGAGCAGCGCGGAGTGGAGCATGTCAGGATATTCGACAAGAAGGGAGTAGTGAATATCTCTGCCAAATCCGGTGAAATCAACCAGCAGGTGGACAAGAACGCTGAAGGATGCATCTCCTGCCATGCCGGTCCGGTACCTCTCACTACTCTGGGAACCATGCAGCAGGCACGGATATTCAAGACCGGCAACGGCAAAGAGATCATGGCAATCACCGCCCCCATTTACAACGAACCGGAATGCTTCAATGCCGCCTGCCATTTCCATTCTCCGAACCAGAAGGTACTCGGCACCCTTGACATCGGCCTCTCACAGGAATCATTGGCCAAGTCGTTGACCATCATTCGCGTCCAAATGCTGCTTTTTACCCTGATGACCCTGGCACTGACCGTGGGTGGAGTAACGGCCATGCTCCGCAGAAGCGTCTTTGTGCCAATGCAGCGTTTGAAAAATTATATCGAGCAGATCGAAAACGGCGGGGGAGTAGCCGTATCACCGCCTCGTCTTCCCCATGACCTCGACGGCATTGCCACAAGCTACATTAACCTCGTTCAGAAACTCGATCATGCCGAGCAAAAGCTTCATAAATCAGAATTAACGCCTGAGAAGTCGGATTGATTCTCCGAAATTCTGACAACTGAAGCCCATGAACAGTTTACCAGTGCCGACAATACGTCATGACACATGAACCGGAACAACAGCCGACATTCGGAAACGCGCTGAAACCTGACCAGCAGGAGCGCTTGAGCCAGGGACTCCTTCAGGAGATTAAACACCTGCGCGCTCTCTCGAACCGGGGGTTGTGGGCGCTGTCCCTGTTTCTCCTGATTTGCATGATGGCATGGCACGACTTTCCTTTTTTGCCACTTCCCAGTACCGTTGTTGCAAAACTGGGCGCCCCGCCACCCCCTTACATTATCAGCAGCGTGTTGCTGTTCTATACCTTTTTTGCCATCATCCTGAGCCTCTCGCGCATGACTGCCGGCCTGGAACATAAAAGCAGCTTCTGCCACGTGGGGTACCTGACCTGCTTCTTTCTCTTCTATCATTTCGCCAAGGCACTTGACGACAACTTCTGGGCCGTTTTCGGCGCCGGCGTCACCATCCTGGCCATTGAAAGTTACCGCATCTGGACCTTCTGCCGGGACGCCCTCGCCCGCAGGTCCGAGCGACTGGAGTTCCTGCAGAGGACCGGCAGGATGCCGCCGGATGATGATTAGTCAGCCGGCAATATTCCCCCCTTCTAGGGGGGAGAAAAACATCAGTAACCCATGCACCTCATAACATCCCCAGGAACCAAAATGCACATCGTCAGCATCGAATCCTCCACCCACCTTGCCAGCATCGCCTTGGCGGCCGATGACGCGATCATCGCCGAGTCCCTGTTCAGCGCCAACAAGGCCCTTTCGGCCCACCTTCTGCCGGAGCTGAAACGCATGCTGGCCGTAGCGGGCCTGGCCGTGGGTGAGATCGACCTGTTTTCCTGCGCCGTCGGTCCCGGTTCCTTCACCGGCGTGCGGGCCGGCGTAGCTACGGTACAGGGATTGGCCCTGGCGGCCGGCAAGCCGTGCGTGGGCTTCTCCACCCTGGCGCTTGTGGCCATGAACTTCCCCCTGGCCTCCCTGCCGGTCTGCCCGCTGTTGGACGCCCGCAAGAACGAGGTCTACGCCGCCCTCTACGACTGCTCTTCCCCTCTCCCCGCCCCTGTCATCGCAGACTGCGTCATGGGGCCGGAGGCGTTCCTGGACAAGCTCCTGGCCATGACCGACACGCCGGTCATCCTTGCCGGGGACGGCGCTGTCCGTTATCGGGAGTTCATCTCCGGGCGCATGGGCGAGCAGGCTCTCTTCGCCCCCCCCTTCCACAACGTGGGCCACGCCGCCAACGGCGCGCTCCTGGCCCTCCACGCCCACCGAAACGGCGCAGACCTGGAGCCGGGCCGCCTGCTGCCGGTCTATCTGCGCCCTTCCGAGGCGGAATATGCC
>JBEKFJ010000057.1:0-13504 GCA_050013355.1 Oryzomonas sp. | reverse complement strand
GGCCGCGCAGCACATGGTCATAATCCACCGGGGCATTGAACTGGATCCTGCCGAATAAGTCCTTATCGGAATTGTTATCCACGGTATTCGGGCCGTTGCCGTTTATCAGACCAGCCCAATACTGTACCAAGGGGACACGATAGTTATGGCTGAAGTCAACGGCTGGATAGAGATCACCGGCAAGCACAAGGCCGATATCCCTAGGGGAAAGATTAAGGTTCGTAGCGAACTGGGCCAGCTTGATTGCCGGCAGGAACGCCTCGGTGGCAGTTGCTTCGTTACCGAAGTTCTTTTTCTGCTGACCGGCGATGATGGCCAGATGCGGCCCGGTGGAGTCGAGAGAGTTGAGGATCTGGTAACTCAAATAGGCATCGGTTATGCTGATCGATGCGGTCCCTAATGTTTGGATACCCAATACGTAATCGACATTTTTCCCTTCAAGGTAATCTTTCCTCAGGTTGCCGGCAAACGACAGCGAAAAGAACGGGATACTGAAGCTTGACGGAACGGCAGCCTTGCTGGGCTGATTGAAGGTGTCATCGTAGCGGAACTGACCTATTCCGGTAATGACCAGCGGCCGGTTCGACTGGACAACCGTGGTCGGGTACGCCAGGTTGAGAGACCGCTGCCACTGGTCACGCAGCACCTCGACTTCGGCATGAACCGCTTGGAGTTCCGTTTTGGAAGCTTTCGGATCGGTGTCATCGAGCTTGTCTTCTTCATCATTGCGCTGCTGGAGTCCCTGGCCGGATGCGTCCTGCGCCGGAGCACCAGCTTCCGGTGTAGGAACGGCTGTTTCTGCGGCTTGCGGAACATCCTGGGGCTGATCTTCCGCGTGGACTGCCGTGGCAGCCAGTAATAACCCGACAAACACAACAAAAAGTTTCGAACTGCTCCTCATCATGCATCTCCTCTTGTACAAACCTTCAGCTGCCTGATCGGAATGCCTTGGCTAGTGATAAATGTGCTGCGGTATTCCGCTTGCCACCTGTTTCCGGTTTTGTCTTGATTTAACAAGAACATTTCATTCCGTTACGACTCCTTCCTCTGACACTGTAATGGTTTCCTGTCCGCTTTTGATGTCGGTCCTGTACGCCAGCACGACAAGCATAAGAAAGAGCGGTATGAAGGTCAGAAAGATATTCTGTGTCCCGAGATATTGACCGATTATGCCTCCAAGCATTGGACCGAGCGAAATGCCTGCCCCAACAGAGGCCGAAAACAGCGCCACGACCTTGCCCTTTTCACCTTCCATCTTGCCGATGCGTGACGATGTCACCAGATTGATCAGACCCAGACCAAGCCCAAGGACAACCGAACTGAAAGACAGAAATGTAAAGGTTGTCGAGATGCTGAAAAGGGCCAGGCCGGCAGATGTTACCGTCACACTCAGCAGGTAGAGTTGAAACTGGGAAAGTCGCGTAATCAATGGTCCGGCGGCAAAAACCGTAAGGATGAAAATGCCCCCTTCGGCTGTCATCAGAATCGAGGCGGCCGATGGCTGCAAATGCAGGATCTTTACGGCAATTACTACGATAAAGGTGCTGAATGTGGCAAAGCACGAGGTGGAGAGAGTCTCCGTCAACAACGGCAGATAGAGGGTGCGCTGGGCGATCAGGTGCCGGAATTCCTTGAGTTGCCTGCTGATGACGCTGCCCAGTTCATTCATAGGTCCCGGATGCGACGTTTCACTGTGAAAGAAGAACACCAGCGCTGCTGGTATCAGTGTCAATGCGGCCAGCAGGACAAAGATAGTCCGGTAACCGGCAACGCTGACCAGGAACGCTCCGAATGCCGGTCCGAGAAAGGTAAGGCCGATGGACATGGATCCCTTGAACCAGCCCGCCTTTTCAAGGCCCATATTCTTCAGATTGCGGAAGAACGATGCGTTCAGCGCCGTCATCTTTAGAGAGCTGAACAGGCCCGAAAGCCCCATAAGACCGATCATGGCAATCGGAACCTTTGCCAGAACCAGGGCCAGGGTCGAAAGAAACCCTGAAAAACTGCCGGTCAAAAACAGTTTCTTGGAACCATAATGGTCCACCAGAAAGCCGGCTGGGATTACCAGCAGGAGCATGCCCAATCCGGATATCCCCCTGATGACGCCTATCTGTGCCGTGGATGCCTGGAGGCTCATGGCATAAAGAGGCACCACCAGTTGCATCGCCCCGCCCACCGTACCTGAAACGATATTCAGGATCAGGAAACTGGTGATCAACCCCTTGGGGGTAACTATTTCGTGTGAATGCATCTCTTGTCCCGGCATGGTTGGTTTCCTTGTATAACTGGCTAAATGAGTCCTTCCTCGATCTTCCAGATGTCCCGTGATATTGCCATGTCGTTGTTGCTGGCGTCGTGCACCTGCTGGTAGGTGATGCCGGCCTTCTTGTGGAGCTGATATGCTTTGTAGGAAAGATCGAGGTGCCACGCCGGTTCCGGCGTGCGGTGTCCTTCCAGGGCCGAGCCGGGGTTCGGGCACCAGGGACCGGGCAGGCAGACGATCCCGTGGCTGGCGAACCATTCCACCCCCTCCAGGGTTTTCGCCTTCGGTTCCAGCCCTGCCACAATGTTGCTGCGCACCCGGCCAAATCCAAAGACACCGACCGCATATTCGGTGGCGTTTTTCCAATGGTCCCAGCCGCCGCTATTGTTGGCCTTGCCAGGGCAAATAGTCTGATAGATGTTTTTGTCCCACAGCTCGATATTCATGGCGATGGTGCGATAGCCAACCTCCTTCAGCCGGTCGATATTGGTCAAATCAAGTGGAGCAGCGATGACGGCCGTTCCGTTGAAGTCGTCAAGCCCGGTAGTCTGCTTAATGGCTTCCGCCACATCCTGGTAATAATCTATTTCACGTCGCTCGGAGATGATTCCTCCGGTAATCGTCACATGGTCCGCAATCCCCTCGTCATATGCGACTTTGATGGCTTCAGCCACTTGGCGCGGATTCTTCCATTGGATACCCTCATGCTCGCCATAGGTATCTTTTGTGGCGTTAGCATTGCAAAAGAGGCAATCCTCCCCTTTTTCCTTGTAGCTGCATTCGTTGCTGTAGAAGACGGACAGATTACTGTCCTGGACAAACGTGGCAATCTTGTTAAATGGAGTTCCATCGGAACTTTTTTGGCGGTAATATTTCGGTTCATTGAAAAAAGTAATCGGGAAGAGGGCATTCCCTTTATGCACCAGAACGAACCGGCCGTTTTCGAACCCAACGGAGTAATTTGATTTACGGCTCCATTTGAACGGGCTTTTCAGCCCGTTTGGAAGCACAAAACCGCTTGGGAATTCCGTTCCCACGTGGGTTTCGAGATCCATTTCAAAACCGCCATGGACCTGTTCCTGGTGATCGACCTCTTCCAGCTTCTTTAGCGCGGTCGGGTCGTAATTCACACCATCGATTGAGATATCGGCCTTGATGAGCAATTCCCTGTACAGATCGCTGTTTGAAGAGGCTTTTTCAAGCTTGAGCGGTGGCAGTGCCATAATAAAACTCCTTGGTATCGTAATGAGTTAGCGGGTAAGTTCAGAAACCTTATCCAAGCGTTCCCATGGCAGGTCCAGATCCGTCCTGCCAAAATGCCCGTAGGCCGCGGTTTGCCGGTAGATTGGCCGCCGCAGGTCAAGCTGTTCAATAATGGCAGCCGGCCGAAGGTCAAAATGTTGTGTTATGAGCTCGGATAGCTGGCTGTCGGGAATAGTTCCCGTGCCGAAAGTGTCAACAAAGGTTGAGACCGGCCTGGCAACGCCGATGGCATAGGCGATCTGAATCTCCACCTTCCTGGCCAGCCCGGCTGCAACAATATTCTTGGCCACATAACGGGCCGCATAAGCACCGGAGCGATCAACCTTGGTGGGATCCTTTCCAGAAAAGGCGCCTCCGCCATGGCGGGCAACGCCGCCATAGGTATCGACAATGATTTTTCTCCCGGTCAACCCGGCATCACCATGGGGGCCTCCTACCACAAAACGTCCGGTCGGGTTGATAAAGAAGCGGGTCTTGTCATCGAGAAAATTTGCGGGAATTATCGGCGAAATGATCTTGGAAATGACATCCTGACGGATCTGCTCAAGCTCAACGTCGGGATCGTGCTGGGCTGATATAACCACCGTATCTACCCGTTTCGGCCTGCCATCTTCGAATTCAACCGTTACCTGGCTCTTGCCGTCCGGGCGCAGATATCCAATCTCTCCACTTTTACGTGCCTCGGAAAGCCGCTTGGTCAGACCATGGGCCAAGGCTATGCTGGTAGGGAGAAACTGTGGATTTTCGTCTGTGGCGTACCCGAAGACCATCCCCTGATCGCCGGCTCCGACCGAATCAAGATAACCGTCATGTCCAGCTCCACTACGTATTTCAAGGGCCGAGTCAACCCCCTGTGCAATATCAGGTGACTGTTGATCGAGTGAGACAAGTACAGCGCTGTGTTCTGCATCAAGACCAATGTCAGCACTGACATAGCCTACTTCGGCTATCGTATCCCGGGCTACCCGCACAGCATTAATCTGACCGGCGGAGGTTGTTTCTCCGATAATAACCACCAGTCCCGTCGTAACGCTGGTTTCGCAGGCAACCCTGGCCAGCGGGTCCTTGGCCAAAAGTGCATCGAGCACGGCATCTGATATCTGATCGGCCAGCTTGTCCGGGTGGCCTTCAGTTACAGACTCCGAGGTAAAAAGATGATTTCGAGCAGCCATTCTTTAATCCTTTCTCTACTGTTTCAGTAGAAACGCATGAAGGCCGGAGAAAACATCCTCCGGCCTCCAGTTGTCTGGTCAGCTTTTTTGATTTTTTATGAATATCCGGTTAGTTCGTCGTGACGTTTACATATTTTTCAGATGCCACTACCATGAATATGTCCGATCCTGTCCATGCGGATCTTTTCGCTTTTATCCACCTGGATGACCCGGCCATCCTGGACGACCAGAGTTACAGTGCCAAACCGGATTGACTTGAGGGACTCCCGGACGACTCGTTCCAAGTCCCGGTTCCATGGTTCAGGTGCGGTAACGGACATATCTAAATTCCTTCAAAAAGTGCGGTCGACAGGTAACGCTCGGCACCATCCGGCAGGATGACCACAATCGTCTTGCCGGCAAATTCATCCTCCTTGGCAAGCCGGGCTGCTGCAGCTACAGCAGCACCGCACGAGATGCCGACCAGAAGCCCCTCCTCCTTCGCAAGACGCTTGGCGTATTCTATCGCATCATCACTGGCAACTTGCTCTACACGGTCAACCAACGAAAGATCAAGCGTATCAGGTATGAAACCGGCACCGATCCCCTGGATCTTGTGGGGAGCCGGTTTGATCTCCTGACCAGCCAGTTTCTGGCTGATAACCGGGCTCTCTTTAGGCTCTACGGCCACGGAGGTTATCTTCTTCCCTTTGGTGTTCTTGATGTACCGCGAAATCCCGGTAATGGTGCCGCCGGTGCCGACACCGGAAACCAAAACATCAATGCCGCCATTCGTATCGGCCCAGATTTCAGGGCCAGTGGTCTTCTCGTGGATCTCGGGATTGGCCTGATTCTTGAACTGCTGTGGAATGAAGTACTTCTCCGGATCGGATGCGGCAATCTCCTCGGCCCGGGCAATAGCCCCCTTCATACCTTCCGTACCAGGTGTCAGGATCAGGTTTGCCCCCAAAGCCGCCAGCACCCTGCGACGCTCGATACTCATGGTCTCCGGCATGGTCAGCGTAAGCTTGTAACCACGGGCTGCTGCCACGTAGGCCAGGGCAATGCCGGTATTGCCGGAGGTAGGCTCAATGATCTCGACACCCGGCCTGAGCACGCCACGCTGCTCCGCATCCCAGATCATGTTGGCGCCGATGCGGCACTTGACCGAGTAAGCCGGATTGCGCCCCTCAACCTTGGCCAGAACTGTCGCTTTCGTATCGCCGATTATCCTGTTGAGCTTTACGAGAGGCGTATTACCGATCGATTGAGAGTTATCTGAAAATACCGTGCTCATACCATCCTCCAATAATTGTGATTTCCTAAATACAGAAGTTCAGCGTGTTCGCCCGGCGGACCTGTTCGGTTTCTATTCGCTTAATCAGGTCTGCAAGTGTCATGGTATCGAGAATTGATTCAATGGAACTTTGAATATCTTTCATCACACCATGTATGGCACAGCACAAACCGTCATCTTCCCCGCATTGCTTGTTGCCGTTGCCGTTAAAGCAGCCTATAAAGGCAATATCGCCATCAAGTATCTTCACAATGCTACCGATTGTCACTTTAGATGGATTTTGCGACAACCGGTACCCCCCGCCTTTGCCGATACGACTTTGAAGAATGCCCCCTTTGCGAAGAGAAAGGAGAATAAACTCAAGGAATTTTTTCGGAATATTATTGTCCTGAGCAAGATCAGAAATCAGTATTGATCTGTTTTCAGGCTGCAATGCCAAGTAGCACAACGCTTTCAGAGCATACTCGGTTTTTTTTGTTATCAGCATTGGCAGTCCCAAAAATAAAAAAAGAGGTCAAAGAACGTTGTCTTTGACCTCCGGTTTTCCCAGTCAGCCCATAAATATACTCAATTTGTAGATTTACTATACTTATAATTTTAAGCTTGTCAACCGATTTTTTGTTTCAACACTTTTTTTACGTAAAGCATGCTTACGATAAAATTTTATCACCTGTAATCTCGGCTAGTTGTCATTTTTGAGGCCATCTGACGACACCCGTTTAGGGTTCCTGCCCCGCTTGTCAAACAACTCCTGATACATAAACGGCTAGTGCGTTTACATATCCCTATCCGATATCTGCAAAATTCACTTACTGGACGACACCAAAATTGCAGTACCGATATTCGGCTGGTGCTGTCAAGAATAGAATGCAGGTTCGAGTGTATTTCGATATCCAATGTGATGTGATAAAAGAATAAATTACGCGATGGTCGATTTCGGTAAAATCAGTTCTGCTGCTGGCAATCAAGAGGATAAGAGCCGGACACAAGACAATTAATGACTAAAGGGGCCAACTGTCAGCTTTTGGCAGAGCGTCTGTTAGAGAACTGTCAGGGAATATGGATGAAGTGGTGTTTGATGAGGGATTTGATGCGGTAAGCGATGGTTTCTGCAGAATCGAACATTGTGAGGGAGTGGGTGACGTCCAGCTAGGATGCGTCGATGGAAAAGGCTTCATCTTGATTTATTACTCATAAGCCCTGTCATCTTTCCACGATTGACACTATAGGGACACTTTGAAATAATATAAAATAAATAATACAACAATATTAGTAAATTATAAAATAATGTCTTGAAACCGGATATCGAGGCGTTTGATTTTCATAGGGTGATAATGATATTTAATCGCTTATACATCCGTCGCATGGAGCTGGGAGAGAACCCACACCCAAAACTTAAGCCTAAAATTGTCACCTTAACTGTCAATGACCTGTACTGTCAATACATTGCGCAAATATCCCCTTGCGCCAACTACGCTTTATCAATACAAATCATCCCATTCTATGCTCTTAAAGCCATGCTCAACCATTCCCTCGATAATGACGTTACTGGTGGGTACGTTTGCATGAGCGTTGACCGGCTGAGGGTGCCGGTGCAACGGGTAACAGAGAGAATACTTGAGATGACTAAGATTGGCGGGAAAACGGTGGAGGGCTCTCTAATGGATGTGACCGTAGCGTAGAAGTCAAACACCATGCAGTTGATGTTCAGCTTCAACCCGGCCATCTTGATCAGCCATTCCGCGTCGGCTGCAATATTAGGCGATGACTCCATTAACGATGCGGCTCAAGGCGGTCAATAGAGTGATAATTTCTATCGTCGCAAGCAACCCCTGAAGCGAAGTGAGCCGGATGAATAAACGTCCCCGATTAGCATGTCAGGGGAATATGACTCAGAGAGATTTAAGCCCCAGTACCCCGCAGCTTTCAGCGGGGTGCTGGGGCGCCAAGTCATAGGAAATCAGAACTTGATCTGAACTCTCTTCTTTCCGCCTCCTTCATCCTTGCACCACAAGACCGTCTTCTTCGCACGAGTGCACCAGTCGCGTACATCCTTTTCAAAGGTCGAGCAGTCGGCCACGACTTCCAGAATGTCACCGGGTTTCATCTTTGAAGCCATAACAGTTACCTTCAGAGTAGGTTGGGGGCATTTGAGTCCGACACAGTCAAGAGTTTGAGTTGCCATTTTTCTCTCCTTTAAGAAAATTTTGCATCTACATTGCAGCCGATCTCAGCTGCCCGATAAAGTCGCTGGTAATACGGGAAAATTTTTCAGCCTCTGCGGCTGATACATAGTCAAAATGGAAGCGCTTTGGATCGATACCCAACTGCGGCACTAATCTTTGCAGTAATTCCGCCCTGCAATAAGCACGCAGATTCCCTTCCTTGTAATGGCAGTCACCGGGATGGCAGGCCAATACCATGACACCATCGGCGCCTTTTTGGAATGCTTCAAGGATCAGGGTCGGTTCGATGCGCCCGGAGCACATGACACGGATGACGGAAAGCTCGGCCGGCACCGGAAGCTGGCTGGCGCCAGCCTTGTCTGCCCCGGCGTAAGAACACCAGTTACACAGGAAGGCAACCACCTTGAGCGGGCCGGCAGCAGCCTCTCCGTACGTACATTCCTTACCCGGTTCGACCGGTAACGTCTGACAACTCATGACAACACCCCCTCAAGTTCGGCACGCAGCATCTCTCGTGAAAAACCGCGCCCGGTAATGGCCCCGGCCGGACAGGCAGCCACGCACGTCCCGCAGCCACGGCAAAGAATATCCGATACATCCGCGACCTTTTCGATATCGTTCCAGGTGATCGCCTTGTAGGGTCAGAGCTGGATGCAGGTCTTGCAGCCAGCGCAGGTCGTGGCGTCTACCACAGCCACCTGCGGATCGATAACCAAGTCGCGTCCCGCCACCAGATCCGACAGCGCCAAACCGGCTGCGGCCGTTCCCGTGGCAAATGCCTCACGGATGTCGCCCGGCCCACGACAGTTGCCTGCCAGGTAAACACCCATAAGCGTTGTGGCGCACGACCCGGATAGAGAATGCATCTGGGCAATGAAACCCCCGTCATCAAGGTCGAGCTCCAGCAAAGATGAGCAGGCTGCCGTTCCTTCACCTGGCACCAATGGGCGGCAGAGCACTATCATGTCGGCGGGGATTGTCGCTCCACCGGAGATCAAAATACCCCTGCCGACATCATTGGCTACTACCGACAGCGCGTTGAAGGCATCATAGCGCACGACCGTGCTGTGGTCGTGCTGCAACTGGCGGCCGGCGTCCACTCCGGGAAGCGACTGTTCCCGGATCAGACGGGTGACGGTGATCCCTTCCACCTTGTCGGCGGCCAGGTGGGCATATTTGATCGCAGCCCGGCAGCAGGTGCCGCTGCAGTAAGCCGCTTCGCTGCTGTCCAGCGAGCCGGCGCACTGGACGATGGCCAGGGATTTCGGTGAAGTGCCGTCCGCCTTGAGCAGTTCTCCGCCACTGGGACCGTTCATGGCCAACAGGCGTTCAAAGGAGTAGGCCGTATGCACGTCGGCCACCCCGGTGAACATCGCCGGCAGTTCCTGCTTCTCAACCGCGCCGCTGGCGACAATGATCGCCCCGGCCTCGACGATATACTCCCGTTCCTGGTCTTCAAAGAACAGCGAGCCTTCCACCGGGCATTCCGTCACACAGGCGGTGCACTCCTCCCCCCTGAGCCTGAGGCAGACATTGGCATCGATATGGGGCAGATTGGGCAGTGCCCCGGCAAAAGGCACGTCCACCGCCGCGATCTCGCCGCTGCCGTTCCAGTGGTTGAGGCGCCGCCCGGGGCAGACCGTCGAACAGCTCATGCACCCGATGCAGAGATCGGGATTGATATAGCGCGGTTTCTGCCTGACGGAGAGCGTCCAGTTGCCGAAGCCTCCCTTAACCCCTGTCACCTCTGAAAGGGTCAGCAGGTTTACGTTGGCGCTCTCGTGGCCATGGAGCAATTCACCCATGACCGGCTCCAACAGACAGGGACCGCATTCCAGATTTGGGAACAATTCCTCGAAACGTACCGGCAGCCCGCCGATGACCGGCTCCTTCTCGATCAGGGTCACCTGCCGGCCGGCCCGGGCCAGGGTCAGGGCTGCCTGCATGCCGGCCGGCCCGGAGCCGATCACCGCAACATCGGTGCGTACCGGAACACTCCGTTCGCTGAGCGGCTCGTGACGCTGCACCCTGTTCAGGGCCGCATGCAACAGCCGGGCTGTTTTGGCGGTCGCTGCACCGGAGTCCTCGGTCACCCAGGCAACCTGCTCGCGAACGTTGACCATCTGCATAAGCCAAGGGTTGATGCCGGCATCGGCCAGCAACCTGCGAAATGTCGCCTCGTGCTCACGGGGGGAACAAGCCGCTACAACAACCCGCTCAGGCTGCTCACTTTTGAGCCACGCTCCCAGATGTTCCAGGTTGTCGGCTCCGCAGGCCAGTTCATCGACTGAAAATACCGGATTCGCCGGGTGATTGGCCAGGAGCGACTGCACGCGTTCCCAGTCTATCCGTTCGCTGATGATGCCGCTGCAGTTACAGAGAATTACAGCGGTTTTCGCTTGTGTGCTCATGCTGCCTCCGCACCTGATAAGTTATTTTTCGAAAAGAACGTGCATACCGAGTCGCAGGCTTTCTGTATGGCAGCCGCAACATCCGGTGTGAGTGATTCACTGAATGTGCTGACATCCTTGGCTACAATGCCTACCAGATGGATGGATTTGTCGTCCGGGAGTGGCATTCCCATGGCCCGGCCAATGGCCAGCGCCTCGGGCAGTGAACAGTCATGGCTGCAGGATGCGTTGTGGCTGGCCATGCCCATATCCGCCACGACTATATCACCCGGCGCCCGGCGCTCGTCAAGCAGGGCATCGACGATCACTGCCAGCTTTGCCCCAGCCAGTTCTTCCAGTAGCAGTAATCCTCCGGCATGCGCCTCCACGAGACGGACACCGTCAAGACCACGGCCGGCCAGTTCGCGCACGACACGCGGCCCGACGCTGTCGTCACAAAGAAACGGAGATCCCAGACCGATAACAACCATGATCAGCCCCGTACCATACGATCGAGAAGCGCACCGCTGCCTGTCCGGCGGACCAGAAGCTCCAGGGGGGCCTTGCCCAGGGCATGGGTAGCGCACGAGCAACACGGATCATAGAGCCTGAAGGCCATTTCGACCTTGTTCAGGATGCCTTCGGAGGCCTTGCCGCCGTGGATCAGACCCTTAGCTGCCTTCATGATCGAGAGAGACATGGGAGCATTATTGTTGGTGGTGCCGACGATCATATTGACCTTGGTAAGAACGCCGCGTTCATCGGTTTCATAATGATGGGTCAGGGTGCCGCGGGGGGCTTCAACGGAACCGACTCCGACCCCGGCCCTCGCAGGTACCACCTGGCGCACGTTAGGATCGCAGATCTCAGGGTGGTCCAGCAGTTCAAGCATATGCTCTGCGGCGTACAGCAGTTCGATCAGACGGGCCCAGTGGGTTGCAAGTCGGTGGTGAACCGGCAGGTTGCGCCCGTTGGCGGCTTTGCCGCGAGCTCCAAAGGTCTCGTAGAAACGCTCGAACTCGGCTTGTGCCAATGGGGTTGCCATGCGATCGGCCACATTGAGTCGGGCCAATGGCGTGGCATGGTAGATGCCGCTTTCCTGTCCGTCAACAAAACCTTTCCATCCGAATTTCTTCAGATAGGGGAACTTGAGATAGCTCCAAGGTTCGACCCGCTCGGCCACATGATCGAGATAATTCCTGGACTCGTACAAGGCAACTTCATTACCCAGGGTATCAACCACGCGAATCTTACCGTCATAAAAATTGGGGGCTAGGGACGGGTCCACAGTCCCCATACTGTGGGTTTCGTGGCGGTACAGGTCTGACAGGACCAGATCCAGGTACTCCGGATTCTTGAGCACAATGTCATCGAAAGCCTTGAGTGAGAATCGGGCAAACTCAACGTTATCAGCGGCCAGCTGCCGATACTCTTCACGCCGATCCTGCGCCAGCGGCATAGCCCACCCTCCCGGCACTGCTCCGCAGAGGTGAACACCACGGCCGCCAAGCTGCTTGATCAGCTCATGGTTCCGTTTACGGGTGTTGATCACCTTTTGACCGACATCCAGGCCGACCTTGCGGATGACGCCGAGTATGTTGCGTTCCGAGGCCGGGGCCTCCGGGCCGACGATGAAGTCCGGTCCCCCCAGGCAGTAAAAATGGGTGGTATGGTCGGTTACATAGAAGGCCATGTAGATCAGCTCGCGGATTCGCTGTGCAGCAGGCAGGCACTCTACGCCGTAGGCAGCATCCACCGCCTTGATGGCCGCCATGTGATGGGCTTCCGGGCAGACACCGCAGATGCGGTTGGTGATGTTGGGCATCTCTTCGGCATGCCGGCCGACGCAGAATGATTCAAAGCCGCGCAGTTCGGGGACCTGAAAGTATGCTGACGAGACCTCGCCGGCATCATCGAGGAAGATTTCAATCTTGCCATGCCCCTCAAGACGGGTAATAGGATCGATGGTGATGCGTTGCGTCATTATTAGGCCTCCTTTGAGCGGTCGGCGACAACCGTCGCTGCCAGGGAATAACGGTAAAAGGTCCCAAGAGGGTCTGCCACGCCGGAAAGGGCGCTTTTCAGTCGGGCATGCAGGGCCGCCTCGTCCGCGCCGGTGGCGCTTCCGGGGTCAACGGCAGCCGCCAGGGTGGCCAGAGCGGTAGCTCCGGGGTCAGCCGTGAGGTCAAGGGGTCCATAACAGGCGGTGCAGGGCATGTTGGCGGCAGGACAGAGGGCCTGGCATCCGCCGCGGGTAGAACTCCCCAGGCAGGAGAACCCTTGTTCGACCAGACACCAGTCGGGCTCGGGGATGGCCTCGAACGGCCTGAACAGCCGCGGGGCCAGTTTGTTCCGCTTCTCGCGTGAACACTCATCGCAGACCGCCCGGTCGCTGCAGCCGATAAGCGAGCCAAAAGGCGGAAGTGGCGCACCTGAGGCCACATGACGTACGACGGCGATGATCTGCTCCGGTTCCGGCGGACAACCGGGCATGGTGTAATCCACCTGCACTACCTCGTGGGCTGCCAGGACACGACTCAGGAAGGCCGGCAGTTCCAGCACTCCATCAGGCACCTGGCAGCTTGTGCCCGGAATCATCCGTTCCGGGTTATCAATTCCGGGGGCCGTACAAAAAGCCGTTTCCAGCACACTGGTGATGCCGTGGTGATTGGCCAGGGCCGGGATACCGCCATAAGCCGCGCAACTGCCGAAGGCGACAAACACCTCGGATTTTCTGCGCAACAGCTCGGCCATCTCCAGATTCTCCTCCGTGCGTAGGGCGCCGTTGAAGAGCGTCAGGAATATCTCGCCATCGGCAAGCGCCTCGATATCCTTCTTTTTTGTGTCCATCAGACAGGGGCAGAACATAAAGTCGAAATGGGCGTCCACCTCCAAAATCGCTTCGTGTATGTTGGCCAGTGCGATCTCGCAGCCGCCGCAGGAGGCGGCCCAGT
>JBEKFJ010000056.1:0-13546 GCA_050013355.1 Oryzomonas sp. | reverse complement strand
TGCTTGTGACTTCGGCCGTTGGCCTCACCCTTCGGGCGCCTTCGCGGTCCAATTTAGCAAGCTAAATTGTGCGGCGTACCGATGTACGCCTCCGCGCAATCCCTTGATTTCCTTGCCTGGACGAAGAAGCCCTCCTTTCCGAATCGGAAACCGCTTGTTTCTCATCCGGAGTTTCCGGATGGAAACTAAGTAAATTTTTTATCGTGCACCTGCGGTGTTGGACTCCGGCATGGCGCTTGAAAGGCGTCACGGATTCAGACTGCATTGAACGCACCACGAGCCCGGACGAAAACGTCCGGGCTCGTGCCGTTTTGCACCAAGGTGCGAACTATCTCGTGACCGTCTCCCCGTCCGCCAGCAGCAGTTCGCCTGCCCGGCTGATGAACTCGGCCGATGGTTTGTGGCGGTAGATGCCGTACTCGGCTGAAGCTGCCGAAACCCCGCGCAGGAAGACATAGATGGCACCGCCGAAATGGGTGTCGTAGTCGTACCTCGGCAGACGCAGGCGCAGCATCCGGTCGAGGGCCAGGGTATAGAGGTGATACTGGAGGATGTAAGCGTGCCGGGACATGGACTCCCTGAGTCCGGCCGGTCCGTACTCTTCCCGCTGATAGCCTATGTGGTTGGATTTCCAGTCGATGATGTAGTAGCGGCCGTTGTGCTCGAAGACCATGTCCACGAAGCCTTGCAGCATGCCGTGCCCCTGTTTGAAGCTGAGCCCCGCCAGGACCCGACTGAAATCCCCGTGCACATGTTGGTCGAGCAGGCCATCGAACAGCGCCCCGAGCACGTCGGGAGAGAGCTGCCTGATGGGCAGGAAAAACTCCATCTCCACTCGCCACGACCCCGGTTGCAGGAAGGAGAGGCAAAAGGCCGGGTCGTCCGGGCAGAGAGCCGCCCGGGTCACATCCGTCACCATGGCGCTGACGGCCGGAACCCAACTTTGGTCGTAACCGTTGGCCCGCAGGCGTTCGGCCGCAGTCCGGGTGATGGTTTCGGGCTCCAACCGGGCATAGTCCAGACGCTCGAAGATCTCATGCAGACAGGTGCCGGACGCGGCGCCGCGGGGAAAATCGAAGATGTCGTCCCGCTTGCGCTCGGGGACCTCGTCTCTTACCGTGTCCGAAACGGAGCCCACGACCAGGGCATCGTAATCTTGGGGTTGAACAGGGCGTTCCCCACCCCCCGTCAAGGAGCTGAAACTGGCAACGCGCCAATCGACGGGGATGGTGGCGGTGAATTGGGGACAAGTCAGGGGCAGGTCGCCTCCCGTTGCCGGACGGTACGCGGGCGTAGGCTCCGGCGGCGGCATTATATCTGCGCTGATGCCGGGTGCCGTGCCTTCCAACTCCCGCAGCGCCGCCAGGACGGCAGCGTTGTCAAGCGCCTTCAGCGGCGGCGCCCCAGGGCCGTGGATCAGGCGGAACAGTGGTGATGCATCGGCTTGGCTGATGCCCCCCCAGACGACGTAGCAACGGAATTCGGCCCGGGTGAGGGCTACGTAGAGCAGGCGCGCGGCTTCCCCATCCCGTTCCCGGCGGGTTACCCGTTCGTGTTCCTCCCGTTGGTCGGAGCCGAGATCGAGCGTCAGGTTGCCGTCCGCGTCGTGGAAGATTACCTGTTCGGGGACGTCCGAGGGGACGTCCCAGGCATAGGGGAGAAAGACCAGGGGGTACTGGAGCCCCTTGCTGGCATGGATGGTTGCGATCCTGACGGCGTTGTCGTCCGTCTCCAGGCGCAGCAGGGCGGCCTCGTCTTCGGTGAAGCCGGTGATGCGCCGTTCCAGCCAGGCGATAAGGGATTCGATGGCGTCGTCACCCTCCTGTGAGAACTGGTGAAGCAACTCCACGCAATGCAGCAGGTTGGTCAGGCGCCGTTCTCCGTCCGGCAGACAGAGCAGCCGTTCCCGCACCCCGCAGGCGTCCAGCAGAAACGAAGCCAGGGGCATGATGCCGCCGGCGTGGTAGGCCTCCCGCAGGCCGTGGAAGCGCTCCAGCCACAACTCCCATTCCCTGTCGTCGTTCTGCGCTGCGGCAACCAGGTCCACATTCAGTCCCCCCAATCCCCCCAGGAGCGCCTCCGTTACCAATGGTTCCCGGTACGGTTCGGCGGCGGCGCGCAGGACGCGCAGCAGGTCGAGGGCCTCGGGTGTCTCGAAGATGGTCCTGTTGCCCTGTTGCACCGACGGGATAGCTCGAACATTCAGCGCCTTCTGGACCAGGTCGGCCTGGGTGTGGGTGCGCACCAGCACGGCGATGTCGCCGGGGAGCAGGCGCCGCTCCACTCCGGCGCTGCGGAGCAGGTGCGGCCCAGTCAGCAGGCGGGCGATCTCGGCTGCCACGCTGGCCGCAATCGGCCCGCGTGCTTCAGCCTTGGTGGGCGCTTTTTCCGCCAGGCGGGGATAGACCCAGAAATGCAGGGGGGTGCCGTCGGGCCGGCCGTCCACCAGCAGCGCATCTTGGGGGTCGCGGCCCGGGTTGACCGGCCCATGGCCGATGGCGTTGCAGAGGAAAGGATCGTCCGCCCTGAAGAGGGTGTTGACCGCCTGGACCAAGGCCGCCGTCGAGCGGCGGTTGATGTCCAGGCTCCAACTCATGGTGTCGTCCACGGAGCGGGCCGCCTCCAGGTAAGCGAAGAGGTCGGCCCCGCGAAAGCTGTAGATGGCTTGTTTGGGGTCACCGATCAGAAATAATGGATATGACAGCGGGCCATTCGGAGCGGCAACTCCCGCCAGGCGCCCGAATATGCGCCACTGCAACGGGTCCGTATCCTGGAACTCGTCGATCAGGGCCGCCTGGTAGCGTTCCCGCAGCCTGGCAGCCAAATGGTCGCCGCCATTGCCTTCCAATGCCCGATACAGGTCCAGCAGCAGGTCATCGTAACTGCGCAGATTGCGCATCCGCTTGCGCCGGGGCAACTCCTCCCGCAGCCAGCCGTGAAATCGGACCAGCAAGAGGGCCCATTCCTCTTCAAAGGCGCGGTCCGCGTGCCGGCAGGCCTCGTACAGGCACTGAGAGAGCGCGAAGAACGGGTGGCAGGGCACCTCGTTTCCCTTGGTGGTCCTCTTCTCCAAGTTATCGCTGGTGAAGAGCAGCAGCTTGTTGCAGGTCATGAAGGGCGGGCCGTCGAACCACATGTCCAACCGGGCGGCCGCGGTCTCGACCTGTGCCGGTTTGTAGCTGGCCTGGTGGAGGCCGGGGCGTCTCAGCAGAGCAAGGATGGCCTCCCGCTCTTTCCTCCAGATGGGAGCGGCCCGGCGAAACAGCTCGTCGCGCCGGGCTGCGGCGGCATTGAAATCCGCATCTTTGGCCTCGGGAACGATGCGCAGGCCAAGTGTCTGAACATGCGCCCTGAAAGGTGCCAGGAGCGATTCCGGCGTGCAGCCTTCTGCCACCAGCCGCTCCAGAAAGGCGTCCTGGCGGGCCAGCAAGGTGGTGCGCCAGAAATCGTCGGCTGCTTCCTGTACCAGCGCCGACTGGTCTGCCGTCATGTCGGTGTCGAACAGGGAACCGCTTTCAAAGGCATTCTCCGCCAGGGTCCGCTGGCAAAAACCATGAATGGTGAAGATTGCTGCATCGTCGAAGGAATAGAGCGCCCTGGTAAGCAAGCGAACCGACTGGTCCCGTTTGCGGCAGCGTTTCAGCAACATCGTTTCCAGTTCGTCTCTCCCGCTGGCGCCCGTGGCGAACAGCTCCAGCGTTGTTGCGATGCGCTGGCGGATGCGGTCGCGCAGCTCGGCCGTTGCAGCCTTGGTATAGGTCACCACCAGGATGTTTTCGGGACGAAGTTCCCGTTCCAGCAGCAGCCTGATATAGAGCGCCGCAATGGTCCAGGTCTTGCCGGTGCCGGCGCTGGCCTCGATCAGGTTGAGGCCGGACAAGCCAATATCCCCAAGGGCGAGCGGCTTCATGGGGCGCTCTCCTGCGCCACGGCCAGGAGCGGCCCCCAGACCTGCTCGGCCAGCCGTTTGAATGCATCGTCCAGCGGATCGTTGCGTCCGAAACAGAGCGCAAAGGCCGGGTCGGCCGACTCCGGCCTCAGACGGCTGAACGGAGCGCCGCACCAGCATCGTTCCGCCTCCGGCTGCCCCTTGCTCAGAAAACCGAAGGAGGTTTCGGGGAAGAAAGGGAGGGGGCGACGCAACCCGTTGCCGTAGACATCCAACAGTTCCCGCAGCAAACGGGACGCATCCCTCAGGGGGGGGAGTGAGAGCATGCTGTCCCGGCATACCAGCAGGCTTTCCCGCGGATAGCCGCCGGCCCCGGCGCAGCAGAGCGCCAAGTGCTCGATCCAGAGGACAAGCCGGTCCCTGGCCCTGATCCGTGCGCAGCGATAGCGCAGCAGCCGTTCACCGCGGATGTCGGCGAGGGTCCCGGAAAGCCTGAATTCGCCCAGTTCCAGGGAGAGCGACAGCGGTTCCAGCGGGGCGGAGAGATAGGGGGCAAGCCGGCCGCAGAAGGCGCGCGCCTCGCCCAGGGCCCTGTCAAAGGCAATTTGCCCGGCGGCCAGCGGCGGAAGCCGGGAGGCGGCCCTTGCCGCGGCGTAGAGGTCCCGGCAATCCGATCCCTCCAGTAAAAGTGCCACCATCTCCTGTTTCAGGTTGAAGCCCTCAAGGGCATCCAGACTGAACGCTTCCCGCTCCTCGGCCTCGTTGCCGGGCCTGACGGGGCGCACCCCCAGGCGGCGGACCAGGAAATAGGCGGCTGGATTGGCGAAGAACCGGATCAGGTCGTCCAGCCCCACCTCGCGCCAGGCGTCGCCCGGTTCCTGCAGGTTCCCCTCCATGAAGGGGAGGGGCCGGAGACCGGCGGTTCGTCGTGTCTCCAGGGCCCGGCAGGTGCTGCGCGAATAACTGAACAGCGCCCTGTCCCCGGAGGGGGTGAAATAGGCAGGATTGAAGCCTTGCAGACGATGGCGCGTCACCACCGCCGGGGAGCGTAGTTCATCGTCAACTCCGTGGACCACAAACCCCTCCCTGACATAGTCCAGCAGTTCACTGACGGTCACCGAGGGGGGGAGAACGCTGTTGTCACGCTCGCTCTGGCCTGTATAGCTGATGTAGAGACGTTCCGTGGCCGACATGAGCGCCTCAAGGAACAGGTAGCGGTCCTCGTCCCGGAGTGACCGGTCGCCACGGCGGCGCTTGCCGGCCAGCAGGCTGAAGCCGGGGGGGCGCTTGACCCGCGGAAAGACGCCGTCGTTCATGCCGGTTAGACAGACCACCCGGAAGGGGATGCTGCGCATGGGGAGCATGGCGCAGAAGGTGACGCGGCCCCCCAAAAAGCCGTAGGAGCCCCCCGGACGGTCGAGCAGGGTAGTGAGATAATCGGCCAGGGCCTCCGGGTCGATGGTTGCGGAAAAGCCGCTTCGTTCCTGCATATCCCTGAGTTGCACAAAGGCTTCGTACAATGGTTTGAGGCCGGTGTCCGCAGTTTCAACGGGGCTGAGCAGGCTGTCGGCAACCAACGCCAGGCGCTCAGTCCACTCCGCCAGGGTGTGGGGGTGTCCCAGAAGGGCGGCCGCCTCCCGGACGCGAACCATGAACCCGGCCAACTTGCCCAGGGCGGCGGCCCGGGATCCCTCTATGCCGGGAAAGGGGAGCATATCCCCGAAGAGCCGGTTATCGTCGGGGGCTAGGGCATACCCCAGCAGCATCCGATCCAGGGCTGTCTGCCAACTGTTCTCGGCAAAGGGGGGAAAACCGAGCGAAGAACGGTGATCCCGGTCCAGCCCCCAGCGGACGCCGCTGCCCAGCAGCCATGAACGGATGTCATGCAATTCGTCGGTCGTCAGGGAGAAGCGTGCCATGACATGGGGCGCCTCCAGCAGTTCCAGTATCCGGTTGACGCCGAAACGGCCGGATGGGAGGGCCAGGATGCGCAAGAATGCGTCGATGGCCGGATTATCGCGGCGTTGGCTCTGGTCGGCAATGGTGTAGGGGATTCCCGGACGGCCGCCGCCGGCCGCGCCGAACACGGCCGAGATATAGGGGGTATAGGTCTCAATATCCGGCGTCATCACCACGATCTGGCGTGGCTCCAGACCGGGCAACTCCTGGAACATGGCCAGCAGGCTGTCGTAGAGCACCTCCATCTCGCGCATGGGGCTGTGGCAGCTATTGACCCGGATGGAACGGTCGTCGGCCGCGACAACGCCCTTTTCTGCGTGGCCGGCGCTCCTGTCGCGCAGTTCCAGGATATCGGCCTGAATCAGGGAAAGGAGATGGGCGTCTGCCGGCCGGGGAACTACGTCGTCCAGATCCTCCGTGTCGGCGCCGCTGTCGAGCAGCATGGAGAAGAACTCTTGGCCCAGCGTGCCTAGAGAGGAGAGGAGCGGATTGCCGGTCTCGAAGTATTCTTCGGCATCCACCGGCAACTCCGGGCGGAGCAGCAGATCGGCCTGCCGCTTGCGCGAGATGATGTCGCCCCAGTATTCTCCGCAGGGGTTGAGCAGGTAGAAGCGCACATCGGCAATCCTGGTCAGAAGCGAGATCGCCTCCAGATGGAAGGGAGGCAGGTAGGAGATGCCAAACAGGCTGAAGCGTTCCGGCAAGCGTCCCGAGGGGATGGGACCGGCTGTCAGCCGTTCCTTGAAACGGCGCAGCAGCGCGGCGCGGTGCTGTCCGGGGAACTCCTGGGATACGGCTCTCCAGAGTTGCGGCTGCCAGCCGTCGCCGTCGCCCCGGTCCCAAGCCAGAAGCGCTTCGGGACGGAAGATGGTGTACTGGTCAAAAGTATCGGCAATCGTGCGGGAGAGCTGCAACAAAGCCCGGCCGTCCCGGCGTTCGGAGCAGTAGCGGCGCAGCGGCTCGAACCCGGCCCTGTCCAACAACCCCGGAAGGGCTGCCATGATCCGCCAGGCCAGGATGTCGGGAGCAAAAGGGGAGGGGGAGGCAAGGTCGGGCAGCACGGCGCGGAAGATATCCTCCAACTGTTCGTTGGGAAAGGGAAAGCGCAGGTTGGCGGAAACGCCGTTCAGGCGGGCCAGCTCCATGGCGATCCAGCGGGCCATGCCGGAGCTCTGCACCACTACGGTCTCCGGAGCCAGGGGGGAACCGGCCGATGCAGCAAAATCGGCCGCCATGCGGCCGATGAGGCGTTGCAGAGAACTGCTGGTGATGACGTTGAGGATACCCATGGCAGCAAACTATACCGGAAATGGCAGGACAAACAAGGGGGAAGTGGGGGAAGCCCCGAACCTGTCCAGGATAGATGGAACCGCTCCATCCCCGTCCCCGGTGCCCTCCGTAAGAAAGCCATTGTCGCCGCACAGGTCGGCGTGTTATACATAAGAAACACTTGAACCACAGGGCTCACTCCTGTGGTTTTTGTTTTGCGAAACCCAATCGTTCATCACAGATTTATTTGCTATTGTACGTAGTTATCCGGTTTTGTTCATGTTTTTCGTGGACAACTGTTTTAAGGAGTTCAATCCATGTCTTTTGAATCCCTCGGCCTGCGTGCCGAACTGCTGAGCGCCATTGTCTCCCAGGGCTATACCGCGCCGACCCCCATCCAGGCCGAGGCGATCCCGGTTATTTTCGAGGGGTGCGACCTGCTGGCCGGCGCCCAGACCGGTACCGGCAAGACTGCGGCGTTTGCCCTGCCGATCGTTCAGAGGCTGGGTGAAGATCCCCCCCGGCAGAAGCGGCGGGCTCCGCGGGCACTGGTTCTGGTACCGACCCGCGAACTTGCGGCCCAGGTCAGCGAACAGATGAATAATTTTGCCCGGCGCTTGTCGCTACGTTCCACGATGATCTACGGCGGAGTAACCATCCAGGCACAGATCGAACGACTGCATCGCGGCGTCGATATCGTGGTCGCGACGCCGGGGCGGTTGCTCGATCATGCGGAGCGGGGCACGGTGAACCTTTCCAAGATAGAGTTTCTGGTTCTGGACGAGGCCGACCGCATGCTCGATCTGGGATTTATCGATGCAATAAAAAAGGTGGCGGAATACCTGCCGGTCAAGCGCCAGACCTTGCTCTTTTCGGCAACCTATTCGAAGAGCATCAAGCTGCTTGCCGACGAATTACTCGATCACCCACGGCGGATCGAGGTGGCACGTCGCAACATCGCCGCCGACGCGGTAACCCAGGCAGTCTATGAGGTGGAACGAAGCCGCAAACGGGAAATGATCTCGTTCCTGATCCGCCAGGGGGGTTTGAATCAGGTGCTGGTCTTTGCCCGAACCCGCTACGGCGCGGACAAGCTGACCGAAGAATTGCTCTACGACGGGATCAAGACTGCCGCCATCCACAGCAACAAGAGCCAGTCGATCCGGACGCGCACCCTGGCGGAGTTCAAACGGGGTGAAGTGCGCGTGCTGGTGGCGACCGATGTGGCGGCGCGCGGGCTCGACATCGAGCGCCTGCCGCATGTGGTGAATTACGATCTTCCCCAGGTTCCTGAGGACTATGTGCATCGGATCGGCCGAACCGGCCGGGCCGGAGAGGACGGGATCGCCCTCTCGCTGGTCTGCCCGGAAGAAAAACCGCTGCTGGTTGCCATCGAGAAGTTGCTCACGTATGCCGTCCCGCGCCGGACGATTGCGGAATTCCCGCAGGTAGCGGCCAGGCGGAGTGTCCGGGTGAAGGAACTTAAAGAGGCCACTAAAGTGCCCAAGACAAGGAAGATGCAGGAAAAGCAGTCAAAGGCTACGGCAAAGGGTGCGGCCCCACGGCGGGGAAAGGCTGTGGCCGAGCGGCCCGCCCCCAAGACCGGCCGCAGGGGGAGCAGGTCGTTGCGGTAGAGCCTGTTTTCCGAAATCAAAGAAAAAACATTTCTCACGAGACGCCGCAACGACGCAACGAAAGGCTTGTAACCTCAATAAGATGTTCGTGGATATATATGTCTTTTCCAGGTTTGATCCATATGCAGACTTCAGCGGATAAAAAAAGGGCTCACATTATGTGAGCCCTTTATGGTTCCAGGGATCGGAGCAGGCCCGGATCAGGCCAGGTCCTGCACCCCTTGGTAGATGATGTCGAACAACTCGGGGATATGCTGCTCCGCGATGCAGGAGAAGGCGATGCGCAGGTCGGTCTTGGTGGTGGAGATGGCGCCAACCCCGTACTTGTCCAGCAGGTGGAGACGCAGTTTTTCGGCATCCACCTGCTTCAACTTCAGACACATGAAGTATCCGGAGTTGAACGGGTAGTAGGTCCATGCTGAATCGTATTTGCCGCTGTTGAGCACCTCTTTGGTTTTCAGGGCGCGACCCTTCATGACCTGGAACTTTTCCTCCTTCTGGGCCAGGAACTGGGGCGAACGCAGCGCCTCGATGACGAATGTCTGGGAGGGGTGCGGACAATTGGAGATACGGGCGCGGATGATCCCCATGGTCTTCTTCTCCAGGGCTGTCATGACCGGTGTGTTTTCGTATTCGTTGCCGTCGGCAAAGGTGATGAACCCGGTACGGAAGCCCCAGACGAATTCCTCCTTGGTGGCGCCGTCCAGTTTGACCGCAAGGATGCGCGGATGGAGGTTGGCCAGCTTGCCGAACAGGGACTCCTTGAGGCTCTCCTCGTAAAAGAGGCCGAAGTAGGCGTCGTCGGTTATTGCAACGATGTTGCAGCCGGATTCAGCCACCTCCTTGATGGCCGCCACCAGGGCATCCCCTTCTGCCACTGTCGGGGTGTAGCCGCTTGGGTTGTTGGGGAAGTTGAGCAGGACAACGGCCTTCCCTTTTTCTTCGGCGCTGTCCTTCAGAACCGCCTTGAAGGCGTCGATGTCGTAGCCGCCGGCCACGGTGAAGGTTGGGTGTTTCTTGACGATGGCGCCGCTGCAGGTGCCGAAGGTCAGGTTATAGTTGCCCCAGAGCATGTCGGGAAGGATCAGGTGGTCCCCCTTGTCGATGAACAGGTCGGAGACGATGCAAAGGCCGTGGGTCAGCGCATTGGTGACGATGGGATTGCTGAAGTGTTTGCCCTGCTGGCTCGGGTTTTCCCGCAACTGCTTCTCCCGCCACAGTGAGCGCAGTTCCGGCTTGCCGGCGGGGGGGGCGTAAGGGAAGATATCTTTGGGATCAAAGGCGGAAAGCTTGTCCTGGATACATTGCAGGAACATCGGCCCACCGTTCTCGGTGGCGATGCCGATGGTGGCATTGAATTTGTGAGCCTTTTCCTTGGCTTCGGCCGACTGGGTCAGGATGCCCTTGGGGAAGAAGAGGTTCTTCCCGAGATCGGACAGCATCTCCAGGACATGCGGGTTGTGCTGAGCAAGCAGGTCGTTCAGTTCTTGTGCCAATGGGTTCATTGATTTCCTCCTGAGCTGATTTGAAAGATTGTCTCACACAACCTGAAAACCGAAAAATTATACTTAAACAGCACCGGTTCCGCTTTGTCAATAGAGAATATCGGGAAACGACAGCCTGCTATATTATAGCTGTCGTTGATGAAACACTCGCAATGATGTATGGTTTGACCGGATGACACTGCTACGGAAAAAGGAGCTTCAATGATAAAGAGCATGACCGGATACGGCAAGGGAGAATCAACCACCGACAAGGGGACCTTCACGGTAGAGATGCGCTCGGTCAATCACCGCTACGGCGAGATTTCGGTGCGCATGCCGCGCGGTTTCATGGCCTTGGAAAACGAGGTCAAGCGGGCCGTCTCGTGCCTGCTCAAGAGGGGCAAGATCGATGTCTTCGTGCAGTGGGAGGAGGCGATGGCCGGCGAATCGTTGCCCCAGGTCGACACGGTCATGGCGCGGGCCTACTTCACGACGTTCAATCACCTGGCCGGCGAGCTGGGGCTCCTGGGCCAAGTGCCGCTCTCCCTGGTCATTGCCCAGAAGGGGGTCCTGCGGGAGAACAGCGCTACCCTTGCTGAGGAAGATTACCGCGATCAGCTCATGTCCGCGCTCCAAGTCGCCGTAGCGGCGCTCGACGCCATGCGGACGAGGGAAGGGGAGGCGCTGGCGGCCGATCTGTCGGCCAGGCGAACCCAGATGGCGGAATGGACCGCCCTGATCAGGGAACGGACCCCGGTGGTGGTGGTCGAGTACCGCCAAAAGCTGAAGGCGCGCCTGGAACAGCTTCTGGAAGGGACGGAACTGGACGAGACCCGCCTGGCCCAGGAGGTGGCCCTGATGGCCGACCGGTGCGACGTGACCGAGGAACTGGTGCGGCTTGCCAGCCATTTTACCCAGTTCGATGAGGCACTGCGCCTGCCGGAGCCGGTGGGGCGCAAGCTGGATTTCCTGATGCAGGAGATGAACCGGGAGGTCAACACCATCGGCTCCAAATCCAGTGACGCCGGGATCACCACGCTCGTCATCCGGATCAAGGCCGAGATGGAGAAGATGCGCGAGCAGGTGCAGAATATCGAATAGTTTCCGCCCGGAAAGGGTTCTTTTACGCCCATGCGGCGTCAATCTTCGGGCTTGCTTGTGACTTCGGCCGTTGGCCTCACCCTTCGGGCGCCTTCGCGGTCCAATTTAGAAAAAAGCCCTCCTTTCCGAATCGGAAACTGCTCGTTTCGCATCCGGTTTCCGGATGGAAGCTTGAATAGCGCGGGATCTTCGGGTGGAACCTTCCTTTTGCCGCTATTCTGTGCTATCCTCTGCAAAATCCCTGCGAAGGACGTTTCATGAAACGCGAAGGCCTGATCCTGATCATCTCGGCCCCCTCCGGGGCCGGCAAGACCTCCCTCTGTAATGAACTTTTACAACGTTTTCCGACCATGAAAGAGTCGGTCAGCTTCACGACCCGGCTACCGCGGGCCGGGGAGGTGGACGGCCATGACTACTTTTTCGTATCCCGGCCGGAATTCGAACGCATGGTGGCCGAAGACGCCTTTGCAGAATGGGCCGAGGTGCACGGCAACCTGTACGGTACGGCACTCAAGACCCTGGAGGAGGCCCGCCGCAACGGCATCGACCTGGTGCTCGACATCGATTGCCAGGGGGCGATGATCCTGAAGGAACGCCTCGACGGCGGTGTGTTCGTGTTTATCCTGCCTCCCAGCATGGGAGAGCTCCGCCATCGCCTGGAAAGCCGTTCGTCGGACGACAGGGAGGTGATCGAGCGCCGTATCGTGCGGGCTGCAGACGAGATCAAGGAGTGCCGCTGGTACGATTACATCGTCATCAATGACCGTTTCGGGGATGCTGCCGAGGAATTGTCGGCCATCATACTGGCGCAGCACCGCCGCACCTCCCGGATGCTGGAGCAGGTGGCGAAATTGTTTGATATTTGATGAAAAATAAGGTAACTATACGGTCCCATTTTATTGGCATCAGGAAGGAGTAACATATGGCACGAGTAACAGTCGAAGATTGCCTCGAAAAGGTGGATAATCGTTTTCTTCTGGTCATGCTGGCCTCAAAGCGGGTCAAGCAGCTCTACAAGGGGGCTCATCCGCTGATTGACCCGAAGAACAATCGTCTTGTGGTAACCGCGCTGCGCGAGATCGCCGCCGGAAAGGTCAGTTTCGAGATAAGCAAGAAACAGCAGGCCCGCTAGGCCGCCTGAACCGGGGTGGAATCGCACATGGAGCGGTTTCACCCTTTTTGTATCCAGATCCCCACACTATCCACCCTTAGCCATAAATGGCTGCTAATAAACTCAGGTTGTTAAAAATGGCCAGATCGTCGACCCGCAGAAGGCCCTGCGGAGGCGTAGCAGCGCTACGCCGCACAAAAGGGCTTTCGAGGACGGCGGCGAGATGGCTGTTTTTCAACAACCTCTTAGATGACTGCGTATGATCAGGCTTAACGATATCATCGACAAGGTAACGGCGTACAACCCGGCGGCTGATCTGAATATCATCCGCAAGGCATACGTTTACTGCGCCAAGGTGCATCAAGGCCAGACGCGTCTGTCGGGAGAGCCGTACATAATCCATCCCATGGAGGTGGCCGGCCTGCTGGCCGAGTTGCGTTTGGACGTTCCCAGTATCGTCACCGGTTTTCTTCACGATACCATTGAAGACACCTTGACGACATACGACGAACTGGTGGAGATGTTCGGGGAAGAGGTTGCCCTGTTGGTGGACGGAGTTACCAAGATCAGCAAGATCCACTTCAAGACCAAGCAGGAAAGTCAGGCTGAAAATTTTCGCAAGATGCTCCTGGCCATGGCCAACGATATCCGCGTCATCCTGGTCAAACTGGCCGACCGCCTGCACAACATGCGCACCCTGGAGTTTCAACCCGAGACCAAGCAGCGCACCATCGCCCAGGAGACGATGGACATCTACGCGCCCATCGCCAATCGCCTGGGGATATCCTGGTTCAAGGTGGAGCTGGAGGATCTGGCGTTCCGCTATCTCAACCCCGAGATCTACTTTGACCTGGCCCGCAAGGTCTCCCTGAAGAAGAAGGAACGGCAAGAATACGTGGAGGAGGCCAAGGCGATCATCTCGGAAAAGCTGGCCTTCCAGGGGATCCATGGCGAGGTTTCCGGCCGCAGCAAGCATCTCTACTCCATCTACCGCAAGATGGAGAAGCGCAACGTGGAATTTGAGGAGATCTACGACCTGCTGGCCATCCGCATCCTGGTGGAGGACGTGCGTGAATGCTACGAGGTGCTGGGAGTGATC
>JBEKFJ010000055.1:0-13615 GCA_050013355.1 Oryzomonas sp. | reverse complement strand
TGTTCAATCTATGGCAATTTAATGAGCCGGAAAGGGGGCCCATCATGAAAACCGCATTGCGGCTGTTGCTCGGGCTGATCCTGCTGGCAACCTCGATCGCAAAATTGAGTAACCTGCCGGGCTTTGTAGCGGTGCTGCACTCCTACCGGATCCTTCCTCAAGGGTTGCACTGGCCGGCGGCCATCATCATCGCGGTTTCCGAACTCGTGATCGGGTCGTGGCTTTGCTGGGGCCGCCATCTGCGGCAAGCGGCCTGGACCGGGCTGGCGCTGCACAGCGCTTATGCCGGCTTTGCCTCCTTCATGCTCCTGCGCAAGGTGCCGATCCTCAACTGCGGCTGCTTCGGCTCGTACCTTGCCCGTCCCCTGTCCTGGATGACGGTTGGTCAGAATCTGCTTCTGGTCACGTTGTCGCTGCTGCTGGTCCGGCTCGCACTAGTGTCCTGTGCGGTTAGTCGTGGGAAGTAATTCCGAGCTATTTTGACTGGTGCCGAGGCGCGGCGACGTAGGTGTAGCAGGGCCTACATCAAGGAGCCGTAACGACGGCAAAGGCCTTAAGAGCCGGAATTACGAGTACGAACTAACCGCACAGCACACTAGACGCAGGCATTGCACAAAAAAACGCCGATAAAGGCGTGAAGTTTTTTGTTGAATAAAAACCGGAAACAAGGCCGGACCGCATCCAAACCAATCCACCGGGAGTTCTGCATGGCCGATATTGATGCGCGCAAGGAGTTCGACAACGGCCTGGCCTTGTTCAAGGCAGGCAATATCTTGAGGGCATTGGGACATTTTGAAAAGGCGATGACCGAGCACCCCACCAGCCTCTGTGCCTCCTATTACGGCTATTGCATGGCAAAGGAACGGGGCCATGTCAAGAAGGGGATCGCCCTGTGCCGCGAGGCGCTGGAAAAGGACCCCGGCACCCCGGTTCACTATCTGAACCTGGCCCGCATCCACCTGCTGGGGCAAAACAAGGATGAAGCAATGACGGTTCTCAGAGAAGGGATGCAGCACGCCCCTGATCCGGAGATTAA
Source organism: Oryzomonas sp. (assembly GCA_050013355.1). GTDB lineage: Bacteria > Desulfobacterota > Desulfuromonadia > Geobacterales > Pseudopelobacteraceae > Oryzomonas. The sequence continues at coordinate 12,579 of JBEKFJ010000055.1, read as the reverse complement.
AGACCTGCTGGATATTATCGGCTTTCGGAAACCTCCGGTCGTGTCGTCATTGCCTCGCAACCATCCCATAAACCGGTATCTGGGACTTATCCTGTCAAGGCTTGGCCTGCGTTAGTGTCTGTCAGCGCGCCGATAGGACAGCTCCCGACACAGGCGCCGCAACGGGTGCAGCGCTCCGCGGACATGATGCGGGCCGATTTGCGGTATCCCTGCCGGTCAAGGGTCACCAGGCGCGAAAGGCAGGCGGCCACGCAACGGCCGCACCCGGAGCAGCGATTGACGACGACATGGGGCACGGACGAGAGGAAGTCTAGAAGAGGCCCAGATCGAGCTGTTTCCATGTAAATTCCGGCTTCCGGGTGGTACGGCTGAAGGGGTAGTAGCGGGGGCACTTGGCAACAACGGCGTTTGCCGCCTGCTTGCACGTGCGGCGGCATGAACCGCACAGCCGGTTGGGGGATGTTTGTTGTTTTTTCTTGTTCACGGGGGACATGGTTACCCTCATTTCAGGCCACAAAACGTACCCAGCCGAACTCGTCGGCGATATCGCCGGTCTGGATGCCGGTCAGGGTGTCATACAGCTTTTGGGTCAGGCGGCCCACTCCCTGCCCGATCGAGACACACTCCTCCCGGTAGCAGAGCTTGCCGACAGGGGTAATCACCGCTGCCGTACCGCTGCCAAAGGCCTCGGTAATCTTGCCGATCCTTAAATCGGCCATCAGTTCGTTGACATCGATCGGGCGCTCTTCCACCGTGCATCCCAGAGGCGCGGCCAGCTTGAGCACCGAGTCGCGGGTGATGCCGGCGAGGATCGAACCGCCCAGGGGGGCGGTGACAATGTGATCGCCGTAGACAAAGAACATATTCATGGCCCCGACTTCCTCGATATAGCGCCGTTCACGGCCGTCCAGCCAGAGCACCTGGTCGAACCCTTTTTTCTTGGCCTCCATGCCGGCCTTGAGCGAACTGGCATAATTACCGCCGGTCTTGGCCTCGCCGGTGCCGCCCGGGGTGGCGCGGACGTACGTGTCTTCCACCAGGATGCTGACCGGGTTGAAGCCGGCCGCATAATAGGCGCCCACCGGAGAAAGGATAACGTAGAAGTAGAAGTGGTCGGACGATTTCACCCCCAGCACCGGTTCCACGGCGATCAAGGTGGGCCGGATATAGAGCGAGGTTCCCGGCGTGGTGGGAATCCAGTCGCGCTCCAGGGACACCAGTTTCTCGATGCCGTTTAAAAAGAGTTCTTCGGGAACCTCCGGCATGCACAGGCGGTTCGCCGAACTCTGAAAACGCCGGGCGTTCATCTCGGGACGGAACAGTGCGATCCTGCCGTCATCCCATTTGTAGGCCTTGAGTCCTTCAAAAATCTCCTGGGCATAGTGAAACACAAGACAGGCCGGATCGAGCACGAACGGCTCATACGGCTTGACGCGGGCGTCGTGCCACCCCTTGCCGGCGCTCCATTCGGCCAGAAACATACGATCGGTAAATATTTTGCCAAAGCCTAAGTGCGACTCGTCCTTGATCTTTGCCTTCATCTTATCAACGGGTAACGGTACAACCGATATCTCCACGAAACGCCTCCCGAAACGATGCCATGATAATGTCACCGTGGTATTATGCCGGGAAACTATAACAATTATCCATGGCGCTTTCAACCCTAGTTTTCATCCGGAAACGGCCCTTTTTCGCCATGGCGGCGTCAATCTTCAGGCTTGCTTGTGACTTCGGCCGTTGGCCTCACCCTTCGGGCGCCTTCGCGGTCCAATTTTGCAAGCAAAATTGTGCGGCGTACCGATGTACGCCTCCGCGCAATCCCTTGATTTCCTGGCCATGACGACAACGAGCAGAGCGAGTTGGACCGCGAAGGCGCTCCGAAGGAGGCGACCGTTAGGTCGAGTCAAAAATTGCTCGTTTCCGAATTGAAAACAAATAGTTTCTCATCCGGTGTTTCCGGATGGAAACTACCCTAGTTTTGATGATGTAAAAAGGATAAAAATAAGGCATAGTGTGATCCTGAACCGGCTGCGTCACTGCACTGTCGATCCGGCGATGCCGTTCATGCCCCTTGCAGCGTCAAGCTGCGCATCACGCTAATGGAGGAATGATCGTCATGAAGAGACTGTCGCTCATCACCACCTGCATCTGGTTCATGCCAATGTTTGCAGCATCGCCGTCCTTTGGGGCCGCCGTCAAGGAGTATGACGATCCCGTCGCCGGCATCCGGTTTACCCCCGTCGCCGGCGGCTGCTTCAAAATGGGCGACACCTTTGACGACGGTGCCAGCAACGAGATACCTCCCCATGATGTCTGCGTCTCCGGCTTCGACATCGCAACACAGAAAACCACCCAGGAACAATGGAAAAAGGTGATGGGCGGAAACCCGTCTTTCTTCAAGAGCTGCGGCGACGATTGCCCGGTGGAGAACGTAAGTTGGAATGACGTGCAGCAGTTCATCGCCAAACTCAACAAGCTAAGCGGCAAGGTTTATCGTCTGCCCACCGAGGCCGAATGGGAATACGCCTGCCGTAGCGGCGGCAAGAGCGAGAAATTCTGCGGCGGCAATGATGTGATGGCTGTGGCTTGGTATTTCAGCACCTCCGGTGACCACACGCAACCCGTAGGGAGGAAGCGGCCAAACGGGCTGGGGATCTTTGACATGAGCGGCAATGTCTGGGAATGGGTCGGCGATTGGTATGACGAAAAATACTCCACCACCATCAAGGAAAATCCGCATGGGCCTTCAACAGGCTCAAACCGCGTTATCCGGGGCGGCGGCTGGTTCATGCTCCCCAGGAATGTCCGGGCGACTGTGCGCAGCTCTCTGCCGCCGGCGGTACATACCTATGACGTGGGATTTCGCCTGGTCGCTCCGGCCCCGTAACAGATGCGCCTGAAGCGGCCTTTCAGTTTTTCTTGTAGCCGAAGCGCTCCCGGCTGTGGACACAATTCCTATAGCCGGTACAAGGCTTCAAAAGTGAGATGAGACCCTCCCCATGTGGCCGCACAACGGCATCTCAATCCTGAACTCAACGCCTTCCGGCACATTTTTGACCGTCAACCTGCCATCCATGTTCTTCTCAACGATTACCTTGGACATGTAAAGGCCGATGCCGGTGCCTTTGCCGGGCTCCTTGGTGGTAAAATACGGATCAAACACCTTGGGGAGCACGCCGGCATCTATGCCGCCGGCGTTGTCTGCGATGGTTACCACCGCAAACCCGTTATCATGGAAAACGCGTATCGTGATGCGCGGGTTGGGAATCTTCCGTTCCAGCAGTTCGTCCTTCGCATTGTTGATGATATTGATCAGCATCTGGGAATATTCGTTGGGGTATCCCAGGATGCAGACGCCCGGCTCTTCGTCGAATGTGATGGCAATACCGCAGTATCGGAGGGCCGGCACCATGAATTTGATCGTTTTGGCAATAGTCTTGTTGACGATGAACTCGTTCTTTTCCTTATCCGGCCTGAAAAAATACCGGAAATCATCGATCGTGTTCGACATGAACTGGATGACATCCATGGCCACCATGACCTCATGATCCAGGACGTCCGGACTAAGTTCGCCATTCTCGGACATCTCCTGCAAATTCTGAATGATCAGCCCCACGTTATTAAGCGGCTGGCGCCATTGGTGTGAGATGTTGCTGATCATTTCACCCATTGCGGCAAAACGCCCCTGCTGTATGAGTATCTGGTCCTTCTCGCGGATTTCTTTCAGCGTCGTGGCGATGCGGTCCCCCAGAGAGTGATTGACGTCCTCAAGCTCTTGTTGCTTGACCGCCAGGCGAACCTCTGCCAGATGCCGTTCGGCAATCTCCTCCTCCAGCAACGCTGCCTGCTCCTGGAGCGTCTTTTGGGCCTTTTCCAGCCCGGCCATGCTTTCGGTAAGTTGTTGATTGAGACGCCTGATAGAATAATATCGCCACCCTCCCATGAACAGGACAGCCAGGGCAAGTGTTGCGGCTATGGCGCCGGCAACCCGCCGGGCATTCCAATACGGCTCCGGTGTACCCCACCATTTCCGGTACAGCGCCTGGTATTCGGGGGAGCCGACAAACCCTGCGATAGCCTTGTTGAGGCGTGCTGCAAGGACCGTATCCCCTTTGCGCACAGCAATGGCCCGTTTCCCATCGATGACCGGTCCGCCGACCGTCTTGATCTTGTCCCCCACGCCGGCATCATTGGCAAGCTTCATGAGGTTCGGCGTCGCCGTCAGGGCGGCATCTATCTGGCCCGAGAGAAGTTCGAAGACCAGCGTATGCAGGTTGGGATACGTATTGACCGTAATGGCAGGAATGGTCTTCAGATAGTTTTCCCCGACGCTCTCCTTGATCACGCCGATCTTTATGCCCGGAACAATGCCGTTGAAACGGGATTCATGGCTGCGAACCGCCAAATAAATCGGCACCGTTTCGACCGGCTCCGTAAAGGTGAAAAGTTTGCTCCTCGCTTCATCGATGATAAGATCCGGGACCAAGTCCGCCTTGCCGCTCAGAACCAGGCGCTCGACCTCGTCCCATTGCTGTCCGAATACATAAACGACCTTCAGGCCGGCCCTGCGGGCGAGCTCATCCATGACATCCACGGCAAAGCCGATCGGCTTCCCGGTCTGACGGTCTTGGGAATAGGTGGGAGGAAAGTCGGGGGGGATTGCGGCAATGACCGTATCCGGTGCGACAGACCGGGGAGACGCCTCCTCTGCACGAGCGGCAAAGGCCATCGCAAGTGTTGCCGCCACAAGGATGATCGATTTTAAATGTGTCTTCGTCCGGTTCGCTATTGCCTGCATGATGTATCCTCAAGAGATCGGCTCAATACGTAAGCTCCTCAAGCCTTGTACCTCGTGGACGCCGAATTGCATGGTGTAGAAGCGTTACGTGTATTCTGAAACAAACATAATGAATCTATTATAACATAAAAAAAATTCGCCGCACAAGATGCCCGCTTTGAAGGTGTGTGCAGAGTCGGCGGCAACAGAGGCCACACGACAGAATGAAAGCCTTGATGAAGATGACGGGCAAGATTGCCTCGACGGACGATAGAGGGTAACAAAAGATAAGGTGTGGGGGGAATGGGAGCGTTCACCAGACCTGTAATTATCCAATGAGTTTCGCTATCCCAAATGCCGCCGCTGCCGCTATTCCTCCAACGAGGACAGTTTGCCAGGCACTCCGCACCGGACGGCTCGTAGTGAAGATGCCCTTGACAAAACCAAACACAAATAAGGCAAGCAGCGTGACGATCATGGAACCGACCAACGCCGCATGCACTGAGCGCAGAAAGAAATAGGGGGCTAGCGGCACCAATCCGCCGGCCACGTACGAGAGGGCAATGGTAAGGGCGCTGTTTCGAGCTCGGCGGGGATCCGGCGCCTCAAGCCCCAATTCGAATTTCATCATGAAGTCCACCCAACGATTGCGATCCGAACGGATCGCACCAACGACGGTCGTCACAGTATCCTCCGAAAGCCCGTAATTACGGAAAACCTGGGCGACCTCTTCCGCCTCCGATTCAGGGGCTTCGTACGTCTCGCGTTCTTCCCGTGCTAATTCGGCAGCGAAATGCTCCTCATCGGTCCGCGCCGCCAGATACCCTCCCAGACCCATTGCAATCGCACCTGCCGCTATCTCGGCAAGCCCGGCGATGATGATGAGGCCTGTCGAATCGACAGCTCCCGACAATCCCGCGGCAAGTGCGAACGGAACCGTCAAACCGTCCGACATGCCGATGACAATGTCGCGTACCGTATCGGATGCGGTAAAATGCTTTTCCTTATGGGCGGTCACGGGCATCCGTCACCTTCAATCATATCAAAATCGGCAGTTCTGCCACAGAGACGCAGAGACACAGAGACACAGAGGAAACCACAGGGTTTTTTCAAATATTCATCCACGAAAGACACAAAATATCACGAAAAATTAAAACATTACCGCAAAAGAGCAATTCTCCGGATAGGTTACAATCATGATGTTACCTGTTTTATTGTTTTTGTTCGTGCTTTTCGTGCTTTTCGTGGACAACCGCTTTTTCCTGGTTGAGATGTTTATCTCTGTGGCTCTGTGGCAAATGCTGATGCTTTTTCCGGGATCGCGGGGGCTTGGGAGAGCGTTTCCGCCTTGCCTGCAGCAGAACATAGGCCAGATACCCCACAACCCCCAGGTTCACGATCAGTACGGTAATTTTGGGCCACGATGCTCTGCGCGCGACTTCAAACAGCTCAAGAGGTATGTACATCCCGCCCGTCAACAGGCCGAACCACTCCGCCCACGCCATCCGTCTCCAAAGCCCGTACGCCTCCACGAAACGCACGATGGCGTAGCATAACGCGGAAAACGCAAGCACCCAGAGCTGCAGATCCGTTACATGCTTCGCCAAATCGATAAAAATGCTCGGATAGTGACGGGCCGGATTGATATGCAGGTGCCGGACAAGTTGTTCGACAGCATGATGAGCGCCTTCGTGGATGAGCCCCAGTATCCCGAAGCCGGTCAAGAAGACGATTGCCCCCTTGGCCCCCTCGAAAAGCGCTACGATGCGAAGTCCTTTAAGTTGTGCGGGGGTTTTCGTATTGTCATGCATGGTAAAACTCCCTGTTCGGCATGCACGGCATTATGGCAACAACGTTACTGTCGATCAAGAAGAAACGAAAAAACCGGGGAGAACCCGGTTTTCAAACATGCTCACCGCGGTGCATTTCCGTCACCGTCGGCGCTTGGCGCCCTACTCGCTCTTCTGCTCCTTCAGCAACTGCTGCCAGAATTTCGCCATCACCGCCTCACAGCGCTCCTTGTCGGAAATCCGCAGTCTCTGGGTGCACACAACCGTGCCATCGACATTGATAATGCGTTCCAGGGTGTTGTCGTTTACCCATATGATGGTATTTTGCATCTCGTCCCTCCCGCGCGAGGGCCCTCACAGTAGTCCTCCAGATTATTCTTAAAAATAATACGAAAACCCGATTAGTCAAACAACGTATACGCGCTCTCGATGTTTCCCGCCCAAAAACCGGCGTTCACCTCTTGAACTCGATCATCACCCTGTCAAGGGTGTCAACCGGGTTCAGCACCAGAACCCCCTCGACTTCCAGGCCGAACAGGTGTCCGAAATCCCGGCGGTCACCGGTCACCAGTATGTCGGCTCCGGAATCAACGGCATCTTATTCCACGTCCACGTTCCTGATCCCCTTCGGCCTCCAGGCCGGAGAGATCACGAACGAGCCCCGTTTCTCCTTATCCGGCACGAGACTCCCGAACGTCACCGACATATTCCCGAAACGCTCATTCACCTCGTCCATGGCCTTCGTCACATCCGCCCTCTTCCGGTCCTCCTCGAAGAGCGACGGCTGCTGCGCCTGGTGGTTGAGGTTGGAGAGGCTGATGCCCATCAGGCGGATCGGCTGTTCCAACTCGACGCTGTCCAGGATCGACAGGGCGGTCTGGTAGATCTCGTCGCTCAGGTTGATGTAGTTCCTGAGCGTCGTCTGCTTGCCCCAGCTCGTGAAGAAATCGGCGTATCGCACATAGAGAGAGACGGTCCTGCCGGCTACGCCATACCTTCTGGCCCGCCGGCCGACCATCTCCGACAGTTGCAGCAGGAACCGGAGGATATCCTCGCGGCGGTCGATGTCCTTATCCAGGGTCATGCTATGGCCGACCGACTTGACGTCATCCTCCTGGCCGACCGGGATGACCGGCGAATCGTCCTCCCCCTGCCCCATCCGCTTGAGCCGTGGGCCTACGATCCCGAACTTCCGGGTCAGCCATGCTTCGTCGCAGCGGCCCAGTTCCCCGCAGGTGTAGATGCTCATCAGGTTCAGATGGCGCTGCATCTTCTTCCCGATGCCGCAGAGTTCCTGTATCGGCAGCCGCTCCATGATCCGGGCAACGTCTTCGGGCTTGATGACGGTGAGACCGTCCGGTTTTTGCATGTCGCTGGCCAGCTTGGCAAGCAGTTTGTTCGGGGCGATACCGACGGAACAGGTGATGCCGAAGGACTCCCTGATACGGGCCTTCAAGAGATACGCGATCCTCTCCGGGGTGCCGAACATGGTCAGCGAATGGGTGACATCCAGGAAGGCTTCATCGATGCTGAAGATCTCCACCTCGGGGGTGTACTCCTGCATCATCTCCATGATGCGGCTGGAGGTGTAGGTGTACTTGCGGTTGTCGCCGACGACGAGGACCAGTTGGGGGCAATGGCGCTTGGCCTCCCAGATCGCCATCCCGGTCTTGACCCCGAACTTCCGTGCTTCGTAGGAAGCGGTCGTGATTATGGTGCGATGGCCGGAACCGGTGACGGCTATGGGTTTGCCCTGTAGCTCAGGGTTGGCGGCTTGCTCCACCGAGGCAAAGAAGGCATTCATATCGAGGTGCATTACGATTCGTCGCATACCTATTCCGTCGTGTGAGGATACAGCATCCAGGTCTGGTCGTCCGAGTTATATACCAGCTCATACAGGGCATTGTCTTCCGTCATAACCGCGAAATGCAAAAGCGGCGTGTCACCAACCCTGTCTTTCCAGAAGTAGGTCGTCCTGGCGATCTTGTGCTGCCGCCGGTTCAGCTCGAACCAGACCGGCCTGGCCTTGGCGCCGGGTTGGAACACCACGGCTATGCGCACCGGCTGCCCTCCTGTCACGGATAGTTGCGGATGATCTTCAACAGCCGGCCGGCGATGACCGTCTCAGCTTCACCTTCACGGATGATGATCGGCTGCATGGAGCTGTTCTCCGGTTGCAGCCTGATATGGCCCTTCTCGCGGTAAAAGCGTTTCAGGGTCGCCTCGTCATCGATCAACGCCACGACGATCTGACCGTTCTCGGCGGTCGGTTGGGGGCTGATCAGCGCCAGATCGCCATCGAGGATATTCGCTTCGATCATGCTGTCGCCTTCGACTCGCAGGAAGAAGCACCCTTTGTCGTTGACCCACGACATGTCAAGGTTGTAGTACCCCTCAATGTCCTCGATTGCAGGCGCAGGGCTACCCGCACGCACCCTGCCGGCGATCGGGACGGCTACGGTGCCCGGTCTGCTGGTAAGGGAGATGTTCCGGGGGCTTCCTTCGCGGCGGCGGAGATACCCTTTGCGCTGCAAGGCTTCAAGATGCAGGGTAGCGGTGGCGGTCCCCCTGACGCCGATATGATCGGAGATCTCCCGCAGTGTCGGCGGGCATCCGTGTTCTTCCAGGTGTGACGTAACGAAATCGAGGACCTGTTGCTGCCGGTCGGTGATGGGCTGCATGGAGACTCCGGATAGCTGTCATAATAAATATATGTCACATGATAGCCATCAAGGGGATTTATGTCAAGATTCTCATAATCCTGAATCCGTGAAGGTGTCATGGATTCAGGGGTCAAGGCAGGGGTTCCGGGAGCGGGTGCCGGCGCGGCTTTTCTCCCCTTGGTTGTCATAATCCAATTCTATGATAAAAGTTATATAAGAGGATCATTGAACAATAAACAGCCTTTCATATGGGGAAAGGTGCCATGGGAAACAAGAGGCTTCATATAAGGCTTGAATGCAAAGAACGCTGCCAACTGCACCTGAGAGATTCGTTTTACTCAGCCAGGGCCGAGAATATCTCTTTGGGAGGTGTTCTTGTGCATTTCAACGACCCGCTCCCCGGCCTTCTTGTCGGCGACAATTGCAAACTGACGATGAATGGAGACCACAATTACGAATACCTCTGTGAAATAGCAAGGGTTGAAACCGCTCATGTTGCCCTCAGGTTCGTCGGCATGCACATCGCAACGTAAGTCTGATTTTTCCGGGGAGGGAAATAAGATGGCCAATATAACCGTCGAACAGGTGCATGACGTTACTATCGTTCAGATATCCGGCAAACTGACATTCGAGGAAACCATCGACACCATTAAGAATTATTACCACATGGTAACGCGCCACATTATCTGGGATTTCACCGACGGAGATGCGACTCCGATTACCCCGGATCAATTCAGGAGAATAATTTCGACGGCCGACGAAAACCGACAATTCAAAGAAGGCGGCAAGACAGCTTATGTCAGCACTGAGGACGGCACATACGGAATGACGCGCATGTTTTCAGTACTGGCGGAGCTTTCCGACATACCTTACCCGTATAGAGCCTTCCGCGACTTTGAAGAGGCTGTTGAATGGCTGCATAGCCCCCCCGAATGGAGCCGGGTTCCTGCCAGGGTTCCCGACCCCTGAATTGCCATCAAAACGATAATGATCTCTTCGATGGCACGGTAATATCTATTTTTTCTGGTATGCTTTTATCGTTACGCAATCATCCTTGGTGGAGGTGGAAAATCATGAGCTTAATCGGAAGCCTTTTTATGTGGGTATTTTTAGTCATAGCCTTTGTCATCGTGACCAGCTGGCCCATGGGTAAGGAAAGTGACCAGCGTGCGGCGTATTGGGCAAAATTCGAGGGCAAGTAGCACGTTTATTCAGCTTCGCCGGCGCCCGCAGCATCCCTCCGGAACTCCCTGGCCCCGAACCGGGGCCGCCGTGATTCCTGCATCGGCCATTCATGAATGATCTGGTGGCTTGGCATGAAGTACCCTTCCTCGTTTTTTGCTCCACAAATTGGTTTCCTTCTTTTTGATGTTTCCTATCGAATCCCTTGACGTGCGCGCCCCGGCAGGATAATAAAGGGACTGGCTGAAGCGAAGATATCATCAAAGGAGGAATACCGTATGCCTGAACTCAAAGGAACAAAAACCGAAAAGAATCTCATGGATGCGTTTGCCGGAGAATCCCAGGCCCGCAACAAGTACACGTACTTCGCGTCGGTTGCCAAGAAGGAGGGGTATGAGAAGATTGCCGCTTTTTTCCTGGAGACCGCCGAAAATGAGAAGGAGCATGCCAAGCTTCATTTCAAGTACCTAGGCGGAATCGGCTCAACTGCGGAAAACCTGCGGGCCGCCGCTGCCGGTGAGCTCGAAGAATGTACTGATATGTACCCGAGGATGGCAGGAGAAGCACGGGAAGAGGGATTCTCTGAAATCGCTTTCGTGCTGGAGTCAATAGGCAAGATCGAAAAAGCTCATAAAGAACGTTACCAAAAATTACTTGAGGAACTGGAATCAAACACCTTCTTTGCCAAAGATGAGACGGTCCGCTGGAGGTGCCGTAATTGCGGCCACATCCATGAAGGCCCGGAAGCCCTCAAGGTGTGCCCTGTCTGCAAACATCCCCAGGCATATTTTGAACTGGTGGAGGAACACTACTGAGTTCCTAAAATATCAAAAATCGGCAGTTCGGCCACAGAGCCCCAGAGAAAATCAACCTGCCACGGAGACACTGAGACACAGAGAAAACCAGGCGTAAGGCAAGCAAAAAACAAAGATTTTTTTGATGGTTTTACCGAAAAATCGTTTTTTGCTTTTCTCTGTGGACCTCTGTGCCTCTGTGTCTCTGTGGCAGATGTCAGCCTATGGCTCTGTGGCAAATGCTTTTTCTGAGATAATGGAGTAAAGATCTATGAGAAGGATGGCGCTGTGAAAACGCTGATATATTCCCGTATTGCATTTAATGAGAAGGAGATGAGTCCGGTTAACGAGTTGTTGTCAGGCAAAATCCGTCTGCCAACTCCTCCGGCAATTGCCATCAAGATTCTTGATACCGTGCGCGAGGACAGCTTCACTTTCAACGACCTTGCCAGAGTGATCGAATCAGATCCGGCCTTGGCGGCAAAAGTTCTGAAAGCCGCCAATTCCCCTTATTACAACCTGTCAAGCAAGGTATCCAGCATTGAAAAATCCGTGGCTATCCTTGGGACGCATGCGGTAAAGAATATTGCCCTGTCATTCGTTATCTGCTCCGAATTTCAGTGTGACCCTTACGAAACGTTCGACGCCACGATATTTTGGCGCCGAGCCCTATCATCAGCCGTGGCTGCGGAATTGACCGCCACATTGGTTCGCGTCTCCAGTAATGACCTCTTCATCACAGCGCTGATGCAGGATATCGGCATATTGGTGATGCATGGTTGCCGACCTCGTGACTATCAACTGGTATTCAATTACAGAAAGGAAAGCCATCGGCCGTTGCCGGAAATTGAAAGAATGATCTTTGCGTTCGATCATCAGGAGGTGGGGGCTGAGTTACTCAAGAGTTGGCTGCTTCCGGAAGAAATCTACGAACCGATACGTTATCACCACCAGGAAGCAGTGGTCTCCCCGAAATATCGGATTACAACCATTCTCCTATCTATCGCCAGGAGCCTGTCTTCCTTCTACAACGGCTCAGAGGACGTCGACAAGATCAGGCGGGTTAAACATATCCTCGACACAGAGTTTGGAATTCAAGGTAGTGCTGTAGACACTTTGATTGAATCCGTTGCCACAGCGACCCTCGAACTATTCACGGCATTTGAGATAGCTCCCGGCGCCCTCCGGCCCTTTTCCTACATACTGCAAGAAGCAAATTCAGAGCTTGGTGACTTGTATGACTCTTATGAGCTTCAGATTATTGAGCTGAAACAGGCGAAGGAGAAGCTGGAAAAACAGACCAGAGAACTCAACAGGGTAAATACAAGGCTTCGTGAAATTGCGTCCAAAGATGGCCTGACAGGGATATTGAA
>JBEKFJ010000054.1:0-13850 GCA_050013355.1 Oryzomonas sp. | reverse complement strand
CCGAACAGCTCGGCTCGTAGGCAATCGCCTCCCGAAGCGTTTCGCCGTCGCCCTGGAATAAGAGCTCGGTAATCGATATCTCGACCATTGCATTGGCCTTTTGGCAGTGGAACCTTTTGCCGGCGAGTGTATGCCTGGTTGTGTGCATATGAATCCCTCACGGTTTCGATGGGTAGCGATGAAATCTCTAGGTCAGGTTACTCGGCGTTCGGACACGGGAAGTTAGGGCGCAAAAAAAGGCCAAGCTGCCAAGAGGAATATCCTTGGTGGCCCGGCCGTCGCCATGGTAAGATCCATGCATTCCGCCCCCTCCTCGCGTCAGGTTCCGCTTTGTAAACGGTACGTTACGGTTAAGTTAAATTTTAACGAGAATGATTCAATTTGTCAATATTTATAATTAAGATCAACAATCCAGCCGACCGCCCTTACGGCTCAAGTTTGGAGCTACACCCACTCCTTTACTAACCACCACCTTGTTAAACAATTACCACCTGTCAAATTATGATCTTATAAGGTACTTCGCAGGCCTTCCTCGCAATTCCCCTCTAGACTCACTCCCTTTTATACGCTAAAAGTATAATAACTTAATTAGTGGCGGTTTATTGTTGTGCCGCATAGCTAGTTTTCATCCGGAAACGGCCCTTTTCCGACGCACCAGCCCTCATGTCTCTGGATTCCAAACAGTTATCTGCACAATTGTTCTTTTTTGACCCACTCTGTTCCAAACAGGCACACCTGTGTCAGAGTGTAGATGTATAACTTGTTGTAATTAATGAAACACAATTATTGGCATCCAATCTGCTGAATAAGGTATCAGCATGTGCGAGTGTATCCAAATGGAACAATGAAAAAGATACCAACGTAACAAAAAATAGTCATAGTGAGAGTTGACATGACTCGTAGCGTTTTGATTGTTGATGATTCTTACACGATCCGTGAGCAGATCATCGTTGCGCTCGAAGGTATTTCCCTTTTCAGCGAGTATCGTGAAGCGCGTGATGGCCTGGAAGGGTTCAAATCGCTCATCGAGTCAAGGGTCGATCTGGTTATCTGCGACCTTGAGATGCCCCGCATCGATGGTTTTCGGTTTCTCCAGCTCATCAATTCCCGGGACGATCTGCGGGGCCTCCCGATTATCATGCTGACCGGAAGATGTGAACAGAAGATGAAGATCAGGGGGCTTGAGGAGGGGGCGTGTGATTATGTGACCAAGCCCTTCGACCCTGGCGAGCTTCTGGCGCGGATCAAGGTGCAGATGAAGATCCTGGCCCTGCAGGATGAGTTGAAAAAGACCAACCAGCGCCTGACCGAAGCATCCAATACCGATCCGCTGACCGGGCTGTACAACCGGCGCTATCTGATGTCGTTTCTCGAATGCGAACTGGCGAGGTCCGGGCGGACGCAGGAGCCACTTTCCATTCTGATGATCGATATCGACCATTTCAAGAACGTCAACGACACTTACGGGCATCAGGCCGGCGATGTCGTACTGAAATCGATTGCAGACGTCGCCAGGGCTAACCTTCGCTGTTATGACATCGCTGCCCGGTACGGAGGGGAGGAGTTCGTGCTTGTCCTGCCGGGTACCGAGCTGTCCGGGGCATTAATCGTTGCCGAGCGGCTGCGGGCGGCTGTCCGGGCGGCCACTTATCATCCCCCGTGTGAGGCGTTGACTGTCATGGTAAGCATTGGGGTTGCAGCGATATCTTTGGCGCAGGTTGACGCCATTGAGGCCCTTCTCAAAAGGGCTGACGAAGCGCTCTATCGCGCCAAGGAGGCAGGGCGGAACAGGATCGAGGCGGCGGTACTATAAATATTGTTCTATAAGCGTCCATCAAGCTCGCGTTGAGGCTTTTTGTCCACGCGTTCCGCGTCGAAGTATTCATGCGGCAGCAACGCAGCCGTTTCCCCGGCCAACTCGCTAATATCGCTATGCCAAGCCGTAACCGCGTTGGTAGCGGTACTGATGATATACCAATCGCCCAGGTTTGCTTTGTCGCTCAAGCTGCGCGACTGCACCAGGCGATGTTTTCCCTTTACCAGTACCTTGTTGATCCTCTGTACCAATTCTTTCGTATCCACAGCCACTTTGAAATTTTCCATGTCCACCTCTTTCTCTACTGTATTCCAAACCTTAGACAATTCCTAGCTAATAACGTTCCGTCCGGAAATGGGTATTTGCCCCTGAGGTGGCGTAAAGGATCTGAAACGTACTGTGGCGCGAGGTGAGGGGTTGAGGAGGGGCCTGCGCCCCTCCCGATGGCCAAGTTATGGCTGATCGCTGTCGTTTTGTCCCGCCTACGCCGCCGCCTTGAGCGCCTCCGACGCCAGGACGACACGCTCCTCCTCTAGGGTGATGGCATGGGAATTGTGCTCGATGATCTCGAAGAGGCGCCGGTACCGTTCCGTTTCTCGGCTGATTGAGGTCTTGCGGCCGTAGAACTTGCCGGACTGGGGGAAGACGTCGGTGACCACCTGGTCGTCGTAGATGGCGAAGTCGAAGGAGCTGTCGGTGTCGCGGCCGCTGATATCGCTCGCCGTGGGCAGTTCGTCGCGGAAGGCGACCCGGACCTCCACGCCGTCGCTGTACTGGAGTTGTAGGATCTTCTGGGCGTCCAGGTCGGTCAGGTCGTCACGATTCATGACAAAGATGCGGGTGATGGCCACCCCCCGCTCCAGGGCACGCAGATTCGACTGGTAGAAGTTGACCAGGGCACCGCGGCTGAGCCAGCCCGAGGTCACCGGATCGACGGCCTTGAGGTGCTGGACGGCTTGGTCGGTATGCTTGGCCCCTTCCAAATAGAACTCGGTCTCGTCGAGGGGAATGAACCCCTGCTGCAACAGCGAGATGGTGCGCTTGGCGCCGGCCAGGAGTTCGTGGGCCTTGTGCAGGCACTCCGGCTCGGTGATCTGGGCAACGGCAAAGACGATCTCATGGGCCTGGTGATAGTGGTGGGTCAGTTCGGTGCGGGTGTTCTCCAGGTCTTCCCGCAGCAGGTAGGTGGCCAGGGAGAGCAGGATGCCGATGCCGAAGATACTGAAGGCCGCCTCGGGAAAATGGAGTACCCAGTGGAAGAAGAGGGCCAAGCCTGCGCCCGTCAGGAATTCTATGAATACCGCCATGTTCTGAATCTTTTTACCTAATGTCATGTAATCCTCCGAGTGTTCCCGCAGCCGTGAACGCGAAAAAAGAAGAGCCGGGTCGCGCGCTATCGTGGCATGATAGTTTCGGCGACCCGGCTGTCTCGGGGAGACCCTGTGGGCTTTCCGTCTCATCCTCGCGGATGATTTAGTAGTATCGTCTATCGGAAACGGGATGAGATAATGAAAAAAGTAGAGCTACCTTACCCCTTCCTGGCGGGGGTGTCAAGTAATGAGCCCCTGAAAATGTTACAACTGCGCAACATTATTCAGGTTTAATGTGCACGGGCGCCGTTCTTTGCCGTCCGCACCCCAAGGCCGCCGCTCTCTCCATGCCGGCGCAGCGGCCCCCATCGGTATGAAACGCAAAAAGGCCCCGGATTGCCGGGGCCTTTTTGACTGCTCACTGGGTTGGGATTAGTGAGATACTGCCGCTATAGCGGCGATCTGGGCAGCCGTCAGGGTGGACAGCGAACTCATGGCGCCTACGCTGGAGATCGCCGAGGTGATCTGGGCCGCGGTCTTTACGCCGAGCGTGCCGTGGCAGCCGAGGCACGTTGTATTGAAGAACGTCAAGGCGTCAAAGGCCGGTGCAGGAGTCGGAGTCGGTGCAGGAGTCGGAGTCGGTGCAGGAGTCGGAGTCGGTGCAGGAGTCGGAGTCGGTGCAGGAGTCGGAGTCGGCGCGGGTGTCGGAGTCGGCGCGGGTGTCGCTGTCGGAGCCGGGGTAGCGGTCGGTGCCGGGGTAGCTGTCGGTGCCGGGGTAGCTGTCGGTGCCGGTGTTGCGGTCGGTGCCGGGGTCGCGGCCGGTGCCGTGGTGGGCGTCGGTGTCGTGGTGGGCGTCGGTGTCGTCATAGCGGGCATGTTTGCCGAAACAAAGGTACCGCCGGCGATATTAGTGGCCGGGCAGGTATAGATGACAGCCTTGGTGCCGGTATTCATGACCGTGATCGTACCGGCCGAGAGGGTCATGGTCACTGCATCGAGCATGGCGTCGAGTCCCGTATGGTTGGCTACGAACGGCCCGGTGACCGGGTCGGTGGTGACGCCGTACTGGGTAAGGAGCGGTTTGAGGCTGTTTTCAAGCGCGGCAACGGCGGACGGCAGATTGGCCGCCATGCTCTGGAGCGTGGCCGTGCTGGGTGCAGCAAACACCTGCGCCGGATCTGCCCCTGCAGCGGCGCCGGCCATGGCCATGTCCGACAGCGGGTTGATATTGGCGGTACCGGGACCGGCGGACAGAGAAACCATTGTGTACGTTGTGCCGCTCACAGTTCCGACGGCCTCCAGGATAAACGGCGCCTGCATGCCCGTGACGTCGAAGGTGAAGGAACCGTCGCTATTCAGTTGAACTGTCAGCTCCTTGGCCGGGGTCGATGAGTCCTTGAGGTAGGCAGTGCCGACGAGAGGCGATCCTGCGGCGGCCACGCCGCTCACGGTGGATACGCCGCTCACTGTGGGTGCGCCGTTCACGGTGGATGCGCCCGGTGTGGAATCGCCGCTGCCGCAGCCGGCTAAAGAAAGAATGATGGTTGCCAACAACGCTACTATTGTCCCGGTAAGGTTTTTCTTCATGTATTCTCCTTTTGTTTGCGGTTGCGCTTACTCTTTCCGGCGCAACCTGACCCGTGGCGGTCTCCGATTCGGGAAAGCCCTCCTATCCGAATCGGAAACGGTTCATTTCCCATCCTGTGTATCCGGATGGAAAGGGGCTACTGATGCTCCCCCGGTTCTTGCGATCTTTCCTCTGTGGTTTTAATACTGAATACCATCGCGAACGTTGTTACCGCCTTTCGTTAAAGTACCCCGCATGCCTTTTTGGATCTTCCCGGTCAGTGAACATAAAAAAAGCCGGGTCGCCGAATATCTGGTGATATTTCGGCGACCCGGCTGTCTGCGTGAGACCCTTTGGGCTTTCCGTCCCACCCTCGCGAGTGGTTTAGTATTTCGACTATCGGATATAGATTTGTTGCTGTATTTAAGAGGTAGGATATTGTACCAAAGAAAATTTGTCAAGAAAAAAATAACACTGGATTGTTTTGTTGAATACAAAGAGTCAACAAACGGCGCGCAGAGGCGCCTGGAGACAATCGGCCTGCGGGGCGTGGTGCCCATTTGACTTTAACGGATTGGGAGGTAATGTGTTAGGAAGAGGGGATTATTCCGGGCTGCAAAAAGCTAAAGGGGAGCATACTATGAAACGGTGGATTTTCTGTCTCATTGCAACGACGTTCTCACTTCACCTTTCCACCGGCATCACGCGTGCTGCGGAGAAAGTTCAAACCAACCCAGATTCGCCAAAAGAATGTAGAGTAGGGTCCCCAATGACGGCAGACCTGCTCGACATCAATGGAGCAACCGAGGACCAGATCAAAACACTTCCCGGTATAGACGACACCTATTGCAAGAAGATTATTGAAGGAAGGCCATATTCAAGCTTGGACCAACTCGTGACGAACAACATCATCCCCAGGGACATCTTCGACAAGATCAGGGACCTGCTCATAATCATTCCACCCAGGAAATGAAAACGCCCATGGGGTTCAGGTATCCAAGATGCTACGTCTGTTTCCTGTCCCGATTACCCCGTGATGAGCAAATTCAGAGATCGTAGGATTGGCCGTTCTACTGCTTGTTCAATTACCATCGGCCGAAATGGGCGCCGCCATCGACGTACAGGATGTGACCGGTGACCGTGGCGGCGTCGGTCAGGAACATGACCGCATCCGTGATGTCCTTGACCGTCGAAGGCCGGCCCATGGGCGACAGGCTCTCCATCACGTCCTGAGGGGTATCCCGGTGAAGCGGCGTGTAGACGACGCCGGGCGCCACGGCGTTCACGCGGATGCCGTCTTTTGCGTACTCCATCGCAAGGTGTTGTGTGATCGTTTCAAGGCCGCCTTTGGTCAGCATCGGTATCGCTGCAGTGACGCCCCGCATCGGGTTCTTGGCCAGGGCCGCCGTGATCGTGACGATGCTCCCGCCGGTCTTCTGCACCGCCATCTGCTTGATGGCGAGCTGGGTGACATACAGGAAACCCTCGATGTTCGTCGCAACGAGCGCTCCGACGTCCTCGACTGTATACTCCGTGAACGGCTTGGTGAAGAAGATGCCGGCGTTATTGACCAGTGCGTCGATCGACGTGAAGCGTGCAAGCGCCGTCTCGACGATCCTGGCGGCAGTTGCCGGCTCGCCGATGTGGCCGTCCACCAAGGCGACGTGGTCGGAAGCCGTGATCTCGGTGGATTGGGTCACCTTCCGGGAATTGGCGACGACGTTGAAACCCCGTTCGGCGAACGATTTCACAATTCCCGCGCCGATCCCCTGCGAAGCTCCGGTCACGATGGCTGTCTTCCGTGGGCCGCTCATGTCTGTTTACCTCGAAAACGTCGTGTCACGAGAAATATCCTCTGGTCAAGCGGATCAGAAATCCGCGTCCAGCACGATCCGGTAGCGGGCCTTGCCCGATTCGAGCCGGCTGAAGGCCTCGTTGATCCTGCTCATGGAGAAGTGCTCGGTCTTGGGTGATATCTGGTGCCGCGCAGCGAAGTCGAGCATGGTCTCGATCGTCACCGGTGAGCCGGTGGGTGAACCGGAGACGCTGCGCTGCTGCAGGATGAGCGAGAACGCCCCGACCGGGATCGGTTCCAGCACGGCGCCGACCACATGCAGCCGGCCGTACGGCGCGAGGGTGCCGATCATGGCGTCCCAATCGAGGGGCGCGTTGACGGTGCTGATCACGAGGTCCAGGCTGCCGGTGAGCTTCCTGATCGCTGCCGGGTCTTTGCTTGATACCACGTGGTTTGCCCCGAAACCCTTCGCTTCATCGAACTTGTTCTCGCTCGACGTGAACGCTGTCACGTCGCAGCCGT
Organism: Oryzomonas sp.; assembly: GCA_050013355.1. Taxonomy (GTDB): domain Bacteria; phylum Desulfobacterota; class Desulfuromonadia; order Geobacterales; family Pseudopelobacteraceae; genus Oryzomonas. The sequence goes on along the minus strand of JBEKFJ010000054.1, from coordinate 6,840 downwards.
ACGCGGCGGCGAACTTTACTGCCATGTGCCCCAACCCGCCGATGCCGATGATGCCCACCCGGCTGGTCGGCGTGGCGTACATATGCAGCGGCGCGAATACGGTGACCCCCCCGCACAGGAGCGGCCCGGCGTCGGCGAAGTTCAGCCTTTCCGGTAGCGGGATGGTCCAGGCCCAGTGGGCGCGGATGTGGGACGCGAACCCGCCGCGATGGCCGACGATAGTCATCTGCACCTCCGCGCACAGGTGATGGCTTCCCGAAAGGCACTGGCGACAGTGCATGCAACTGCCGGAGTTCCAGCCCACGCCGACGCGCTGGCCGACCGAAAGCCCCTTGGCATTGGGGCCGACGGCCGTGACCCGGCCGATGACCTCGTGGCCGAGGATCGCGGGGTACTGGGAGAGGCCCCACTCATTGTTCAGGATGGAGAGATCGGAGTGGCACAGACCGCAATGCTCCACCGCGACTTCGACCTCCTCGGCCCCGAGCGGTCCGGGATCAAAGGTTTCGAGCACCACCGGCTGCTTCGCCGCATTCGCAACCCATGCCTGGTAATACTTGGCAGTATTCATTGGTGAGCCTCCATTGGTTCGATGATTTGCTGGATAGACATCGAAATTACCCTTATATCACTGTTTGTTCCCCTGTCAACACACCATAATCGTTGGGATATTCCTATTAAATTCCAGTTAAACTATAGTAGGTTCCGGTCTATTGAATATACTCTACCCAAAATTACAGGAGAATTCACACTGCACAATATTGTGGTATATAATCAGTATAAGGCTCCGGCAAAATTACCCAAAATTCACATTGGGCTTATAGGACCTTGAGGACGTGTCGATCCTAAATTTTGGTATACCCGCTTTTCCCGGGAGCACGCATGACAGAATCCAAACCCAAAGGAACCCTGTACTATCGCCACAGGCTGGCCGTACGCATCATGCACTGGCTCAGCGTCATCACGCTCCCCATCCTCCTGATGAGCGGCCTCAACATCTTCAATGCCAACCCGGAGCTGCACTGGGGCCAATCCTCCTACACGGCCGCCCCCCCTTTGCTGGAGATGCGGGGCAGGGAAGACGCCGATGGCAACATGACCGGGGTCACCAGGATCTTCGGGCATGAGTTCGATACAACCGGGTTCCTGGGCGCCTCCAGCGACCGGGACGGGGAGCTGGAATCGCGCGGCTTTCCTGCCTGGCTCACCATTCCGGGGAACAAGTGGCTGGCCATGGCGCGCCGCTGGCACCTGACCTTTGCCTGGGTGTTCGGGATCAACGGCATCGGCCTCGTGGTCTACTCCATCCTCAGCAGGCACCTACAGCGGGACCTCCTTCCCACCGGGCGGGACTGGCGCTCCATAGGCGCGACGCTCAGGGACCACCTGCTGCTCCGGCACGCGACCGGTGAGGCGGCCAAGAGCTACAATGTGCTGCAAAAACTGGCCTACCTGGGAGTGATCTTTCTCCTGTTCCCGCTGGTCATCGTGAACGGCCTCGGCATGTCGCCCGCCATTGACGCCCTGTTGCCGGGGTGGGTCGAGGTTTTCGGAGGCCGGCAGGCCATGCGGACGATCCACTTCCTCATCTCCTGGGCTCTGGTCGCCTTTACTGCCGTCCATCTGTTCCAGGTGGTGGTCACCGGCTTCCGGAACAACCTGCGCTCCATCATCACGGGAAACTATTGGATCGCATTGGAGCCGGTGGAGGAACCGGTGCCGGTGCCGGAGACCGCGGTGATGCCGGAGACTGCGGTGATGCCGGAGACTGCGGTGATGCCGGAGACTGCGGTGATGCCGGAGACCGTGGCGGTGCCGGAGACCGTGGCGGTGCCGGAGACCGTGGCGGTGCCGCAGCCGGTATCGGAGAAGGAGCCGGTATCGGAGAAGGAGCCGGTATCGGAGAAGGAGCCGGTATCGGAGAAGGAGCCGGAGACGAAACCGGGGACAGGAAGGGAGACGGACAATGAACAAAGATAACGGACTCTCCCGGCGCAGCCTTCTGGCCCGCGCGTGTGCCGGAACAACCGCCTTGGCCCTTGCGGGGTGCCAGAGGCTCACTGACTCCCCATGGTTCTCCAAGATCCTGGGGGTGGGGGAGAAGGTCAGCTATAGGGCGCACCGGCTGTTCCTCCCGCGCAAGGCAATGGCGCAGGAATTCACGGCCAACGACCGTTCCTCCCACTTCAGGAGCAACGGCACGGCCATACCGGGCAATCCCGAATACCAGGCCCTTGCCGAGAGCGGATTTGCCGGGTATCGCCTGCAGGTTGGGGGGCTGGTGGAGCGTCCCATGAGCCTTTCCCTGGCAGACCTGCGCGCGCTTCCCAGCCGCACCCAGACGACACGGCACGATTGCGTGGAGGGGTGGAGCGCCATCGCCACGTGGAAGGGGGCGCGCCTGGGCGCGCTTTTGGAAGAGGTGCGGCCCAAGCCGAATGCCCGCTACGCGGTCTTCCACTGCGCCGACCCCATGGAGGAGGACGGGAACTCGCCCTACTACGAGAGCATCGACATGGAGGACGCGTTCCATCCCCAGACGCTCCTGGCCTATGAATTGAACGACGAGCCGCTGCCCGTTGCCAACGGGGCGCCGCTTCGGCTGCGCCTGGAGCGGCAACTGGGGTACAAGATGGCCAAGTATGTCATGCGCATCGAGCTGGTGGAGGACTTTTCCGCCATAGGCGGCGGAAAAGGGGGGTATTGGGAGGATCAGGGGTATGAATGGTATGCGGGGATCTGAGCCCCTCAGGATATTCCCCATGCATTTGGAGGCAGGCACCAGGTATGAATAAAACGCCCCGCTTCAAGGACTATGCAAATTCGACAACACTCAAGATAGAAGCCAAAGAGAAGGATTATCTGTATGTCAAGGAATCCCGGATACCCGGCGCCGGCAATGGTTTATTCACTGCCATACCGATCTACAAGGATGAAGTGATCTCTGTTTTCAAAGGGGAGATTTTACCGGATAAAGAGGCAAAATACCGGGCGGCACAGGGCGTGGATGGCTATTTCATAAACCTGCCGGACGGAACCATTCTGGATTCCATGGAAGTGAACTGTTTTGCCAAATATGCCAATGATGCGTCGGGACCGGTTAAAACCAGGTACAGGAATAATGCGACCATAACCCTGGACGAAAATGGCAAGGTCTGTATCGTGGCAATGAGAAAGATCCCGGCCAATGAAGAGATATACTGCTCCTATGGCACGAGATACTGGAAAAAGCATTCGGCTCAGGGGAATTAACCGCACAGGATGCTAAACGGCTGGGAAGAGAACGGGAAGCGGGGATAACCCTTCAATATTTAAAATTAATTTTGAACATTGAAATTTTATGAGTTGACCCTTTGGGTTCATCCACGGTAAAGACGATCAGTAACCTGAAAACATTCATTGCCGTAGCTGAAACATTTCATGCTGTCCCAAGGGGGCCTTTGTGAGGAAGATTATTGTTGGCGTCGTGGCATATTGCTGTGTGGCATCGGCGGTCCCGGTTTTTGCCGAAGGGTTTTTAGATATCTATGCAGGGTCGTCCTTTACGGACAATTCACAGGTGAAACTGGTGCACAACGATGGTACCGTAACTAGCGCCGATATGGGCTTCAAGAGCGCAGCAATATACGGCATCAGAGGCGGAGCCTGGCTGAGGTCGCTGCCCTGGCTCGGTGTCGGAGGAGACTTTTCCTCGTTGCACACGCGAGGGCACGATACCAACATCGATATCTTGCCGCTTACCCCCATGGTGTATTTTCGTTTGCCGCTCCTGGCCGACGAAGAGATTCCCCAGGGGTGGTTGCAGCCGTATGCCGGGATCGGGCCGAGTTTCGCGCTCTATACGTATGTGCATACCTCCCAGGGGGCTCCGACCAACAGTATAAGCGGCACCGATGCCGGAGGCGCGGCACTGGGGTTTCAACTGCCCGCCGGTTTGAATATCCAACTGTCGCGGCATGTGGCGCTGTTTACCGAATACCGCTTTGCGTTCTACAGAATGGACGTGAGGCGGGATTTTGATTCTCAAGGATTATTTGTTTCTAGTAACGCTGTGAACAAAAATGTAAGAACCGATCTTTTTATGAATAATGTTCTCGCAGGCATCTCATTTCACTTCTAAGTACGGTTGGGTCGGGGCGGAATTTTTCCTAAACAAGGATGAGGGGATAGTAAATGGCATTAGAGTATTCACCCATAGTACTTGATTCGATCAATCACAAAAATTTTCCGGAGGTTGAGCTGTTCGTCAAGCTTGATGATAAATATACTCTCTACAAACCTGATAAAACCAAGCTAACCGTCCACAATATCGAACGGTTGCGTGAAAACGGGACGGAATTTGTTTATATTAACAGCAAAGATTCGGAAGAAGTCCAGGAACATGTGGAACAGAGACTCGATGATTCCCATGCCGCAACAATCCTGTCTCAATATTCAAAGAACCTTATCGGCAGCCAGATGATCATCAAATGTATCGACGATGTTTTCAAGAAACCCAACCAGGCCGCCGCATTCGATAAATGCCTCAAAATTCTCGGGAAGATTTCCTTCAAATTTGAGGACAGGAATGAGTTGATCAAACTTTTTTCCAAACTCGAAGATAATTTTGACAAATACCTCATCAACCACTCGGCGCAGACAACCATTCTGGCGATGTTCATGTGCGAGAAGCTGTTCAATGCCGGCAAAAACGATCTCATCAACGTCGGCGCAGGAGCAATGCTGCACGATATCGGGATGTTGTCCGTATCAAGTGATATTACCGACAAGGTCGACGCCCTCTCGGAGAACGAATATTACCGGGTCAAACTCCATCCGAAACATGGCGTTGAGTTGCTCAATAACGCAGGAGTCACGAACCGGACAATCCATGCCATTACGCTGAGCCATCATGAACGTCATGACGGCAGCGGGTACCCGAAGGCGTTGGCTGGTAATAATATCCCCAGGTATGCTATACTTGTGTCCATCTGCGACATTTACTGTGCCCTGACCATGACCCGTCCCTATAAGGGCGCATCAACCCCGACCGATGCCTTGAAGACCTTGAAGAGTGAAAAGAGACTTTTCGACCCGGATATCTTGGAGGGTTTTTTGGAGATTATGGAACACAGCTCGCTTCCGGAAACGGCTGCGGAAGAAAAAAAATCGCTGGGAGGAGTCAAGACCTTAGATATGGCTGAGATACGAGAATTGAGAAAACAGATGCGCAGTCCGAATGCCGACCGCAACTCGCTGGTCAAGATGCATTCCGTAATAACCGATAATATCAACAACACGTATGGCGAAGAAAGAGCGGCCCTTATCGAGTTGAGAACTGAATTGAAAAATCTGCTCAAATCGCTGTTTCCGGAGGGGGCTGCAAAGAAGTGAATGGGGAATTCCACTTCATCGGCAGATCTTCAAATTCAATTTAGTCTGTCAAGGGGCGCACTGCATGCGCCCTGATTGGGCGAACATGAGAAAGCGCATGCTGCTCCTGTTCACACTGCTCCTGATGACGGCGACAACCGCCTTCGCTGCCGGCCCGGACGGCATTCTCGGCATATGGAGAACTGAGCGGGAAGAGTCGAAGGTGGAGATTGCACGCTGCGGTGATAAGATTTGCGGCACCATCGTCTGGCTGAAGAACCCGACCTACAGCGATAGCAGGGAAGGATTGGTCGGCACCCCGCTGATCGACCGGAAAAATATCGATCCTGCCCTGAGAAGCCGCACGGTCCTCGGTATGCGGATACTGGAAGGGTTCACTGCAATGGATGAAACCACGTGGGGAAACGGGACATGCTATGATCCGAAGAGCGGAAAGACCTACCGGGGCAAAATGCACCTCTTAACTCCCGACCGGTTGGAGCTGCGCGGCTATATCGGGATACCGCTTTTTGGACGTTCCGCCGTTTGGACAAGGTAAACTCAATCAATGAATACAACTGGAGATCATGCATGTTTCACGAATTATGAGTTCCAGGTCTTTGCATTGCATGCCTACGGCTGTACGCAAATGAAAGAATGAACTCATATCCATGTGCTTTATCTGGATACAAATTCCGGTTTTTCCACAACGTACAACACTGGCATTGAGAATAATCGATTCATCACTGGAGAAAACGACCATTACATCAAAAGGAGCATACCGTGGTATCTTGTGCTCTAAAACTATGAACAAACCCTGCAGACTCACATTTTTAATTTCACCAAGAAAAACTTGATTTTCATAACATACCGAAACTAATTCCGTGTATTCCACCCTGGTGAAAAGTCGATTATCAATCAAATTTTTCCCTTTCATATAAATTTATCTACAAATGACAAAAAAGCCCAGACCAAGCGCAATTATACGCTCAATCCAGGCTATTCCGGTCTCCCCTGCGGGATCGGCAAAGTAACTGGCTCGTGTTTTAATATCACACTATTTTATGCGAGTTAGTTACGATTATGTGAAATATCTACTCAAGTGATTGATGCGTTGATTCAAATCAGGACATATTGAATGTTGTAATAAGTTTTCATTACGGCTTTCACACCCACCCCATTATCACTCGCTTGAAAGAGCCGCCAGGATCTCCCGCAGGTGGTCGATGTGATACTGGACATGGTACTCGCCCAATCCGGCGATCATCCCAGCAAGAGTGGGGTACTCGCCCAGCGGAGAATCTATCAGCTTCGGGATATGCGCTTTTCTTGCCAGTTGCTCCACGGTTAGTTCCGCCGTGAACTCGGCTATGCGTTGGTAATTTATCTCGCACTCCGCGACAAGCTTACTGAAGCTCATGCGCGCACGATTTTCGGTAAAGAACGGATTCTCGGTATCGAGATCTATCATAGGGGTATCGCTGTCCA
>JBEKFJ010000053.1:0-14151 GCA_050013355.1 Oryzomonas sp. | reverse complement strand
GCCATGGACCTGCTGCACAAGGAGGCGGATTCATTCCGCGCCACCTCCTTCAGCGCTGATTATCTCTCCAAAGCATCCGACAACTACATGGGGCATATCATCATGCACCATCACCACCTGGTGGAGGGGTGGAGCCGCCTGGACGAGGCGGTAATGAGCGGTGCCCCGGTCCGCAGGCGATCCTCCCACGAGGCCGGAGACGAGGAACGGGAAAGTTTTTTGATGGGCATGTTCAACCTGGCCTCCCTCCTGGCCCCCCACGTTGCGTCAAAGCTAGACCTGGGCGGCCGCCGCAGGCTGCTCGATCTGGCAGGCGGGCCGGGCACCTATGCCATCCACTTCTGCAAGCAGAATCCCGACCTGACGGCGGTTATCTTCGACCTGCCCACCACCCGCCCCTTTGCCGAACAAACCGTGAGCCGTTTCGGCCTTTCCGGGCGAATCGCCTTCAGCGGGGGCGACATCACCAGCGACGACATCGGCACGGATTACGACGTGGTATGGGTTTCGCACCTCCTGCACAGCGAGGGTCCCGAGGCCAGCGCGGCCATCGTCGCCAAGGCCGCTTCCGCACTGACCGCCGGCGGCCTGCTGCTCATCCAGGAATTCATCCTCGACGACAACCGGGCAGCCCCGCTCCATTCTACCCTTTTCTCGCTCAACATGCTGATCGGTACGCCGGCCGGGAAGGCCTATTCACAAGGGGAGTTGCATGACATGATGCAGGTTGCCGGCCTCAGCGCAGTCAGGCGGCTGGAGATTGATCTTCCCAACGGCGCCGGGATCATGGCGGGAACAAGGTAGATATTATGAACCATGACAGAAAAGGCCCGGTACATTTGTATCGGGCCTTTTCTGTCATGAAAAAAACTGACGTGTGGATCTAGCTGGCAGCAGCTAAAGCCTTATCAAAGCCCATGCTGAAGGCCTTCTTGTTAAGTTCCAGGAATGCCTCGGGAACGCTGGAGAGCACAGCCTTCTCGGCGTTTTCCTTGGTAACCTGGCCGGTCAGGGCGACCATGGCGCCAAGGGCGACGATGTTGGCGACGATCTCGCGGCCAACGTCGTTCTTGGCGGTGTTGATGATCGGGAAGGAAACGGTCTTGAAATTGCCCTTGGGCAACGTCTTGACCAGGTCGGAGTCAACCAGCAGGATGCCGCCTTCCTTGAGGTCATGGGAGTATTTGTTGCATGCTTCCTGGGTCATGGCCAGGAGTGCGTCGCACTGGGTGACCTTCGGATAGTCGATCGGACCGTCGGAGATGATGACCTCCGACTTGGATGCGCCGCCGCGGGCCTCGGGGCCGTAGCTTTGGGACTGGACGGCCTGTTTCCCTTCATAGATGGAGGCGGCCTTTGCCATGATGATCCCGGCGGTGATCAGACCCTGTCCGCCTGCGCCGGAAAACCTGAGTTCATATCTGGACATTCTCTATCGCTCCTTTTTCCTGTAATGATTACTTGGCCTGGGCGCGCGCGATCACCTTGGCGTACTCGGCGGTATACTCGGGACGCTCCTCCTTGAAGAGGACACCGGTGAGGACCTTGCCCTGCAACTGCTCTGCGGTCATCTTCTCGGCGGCCTTGACCGGCACAGCGATCTCCTTGAGGTGGTTCATCATCTCGATGACCGACTTGTACTTGTTGCGGCGACCGTAAGTGGTCGGGCAGTCGTCCAGGATCTCCACCACGGAAAAGCCCTTGTGCTGGATGGCCTCGACGATCAGTTTGTCGATCTGGGTGGCGTGGTACGCGGTGCCGCGGGCCACGAAGGTTGCGCCGGCGCCGATGGCCAGCTTGTCGATGTCAAAGGGCGGATCCGGGTTGCCGTACGGGGTGGTGGAAGCCTTGTCTCCGGTCGGCGTGGCGGGGGAGAACTGGCCGCCGGTCATGCCGTAGATCTTGTTGTTGAGGATGATGTAGGTCATGTCGATGTTGCGTCGGCAGGCGTGGATGAAGTGGTTGCCGCCGATGGCGACGCCGTCGCCGTCACCGCCCACCAGGAGCACGTTCATCTCGGGCTTGGCCATCTTGACGCCGGTCGCGAAGGCAGCGGCGCGGCCGTGGGCGGTGTGCAGGGTGCAGCAGTCCATGTAGCCGGGCAGGCGGGATGCGCAGCCGATACCGGAGACGATGGCGGTGTTCTTCGTATCCAGCTTCAGGGTATCGATCGCCCGGATGAGCCCCTTCATGACGATGCCGTGGCCGCAGCCTGGGCACCAGATGTGGGGCAGTTTGCCGGGACGGATATACTTTTCGTAATCAAAAGCCATGGTTATTTAACCTCCTTGATCTTCGCGATAATCTGGTCGGGGTTGATCGGCTCGCCGTCAACGCGGCCGATACAAAGGACCGGGGCCTTGCCCTGAGCGTTACGCTCGATCTCAAGGGAAGCCATACCCAGGTTCATCTCCGGCACGATAAAAGCTTTGGCCTTTTGGGCCAGGGCCTTGATCTGCTTGTCCGGGAACGGCCAGAAGGTCTTGATGCGGAACATGCCGGCCTTGATCCCCTGCTCGCGGGCAACATTGACTGCGTAGCGCGCGGAACGGGAGGTTGAGCCGTAGGCCACGACCACGACCTCGGCGTCATCCAGCAGGTACTCCTCGAAGGTGACGATATCGTCGATGTTGGCGTTGACCTTGCGGACCTGGCGCTCTTCCTCGGCCTGGACGATTTCGGCCTTGTTGGTGGGGAAACCGTCCTGCATCTTGTTGAGGCCGGTGACATGGAACTTGTAGCCGGTGCCGTAGGCGGCCAGCGGCGGCACATCGCCGAAGCTGGTGTCATAGGGCTTGTACTGCTCGGGCGGCCCGGTCGGGGCCTTGCGGGGCACGATCTCGATCTCGCCCGGCTCGGGGAAGACGATGCGTTCGCGCATGTGGGCCACGATCTCGTCCGGCATCACCAGAACCGGTGTGCGGTACTTTTCGGAGAGATTGAAGGCGCGGATGACCTCTTCGTAGGTCTCCTGCACCGAGGCCGGCACCAGGCAGATGGCCGGGTGGTCACCATGGGTGCCCCACTTGGCGCACATCACGTCCGACTGGCTCGGGCCGGTGGGCATGCCGGTGGAGGGTCCGCCGCGCATGACGTTGAAGATGACGCAGGGGATCTCGGCTATGCAGCCGTAACCGATCAACTCCTGCTTGAGGGACAGGCCGGGGCCGGAGGTCGAGGTAAGGGCCTTGGCGCCGGCCAGGGAGGCGCCCAGGACGGCCGCCATGGCGCCGATCTCGTCTTCCATCTGTATGAATTTGCCGCCCAGTTTGGGAAGCTCGATGGAACAGACCTCCGCAACCTCTGTCGAGGGTGTGATCGGGTATCCGGCGAAAAAGTTGCAGCCGGCATAGATGGCGCCGTGGGCGGCAGCCTCGTTACCCTGAAGAAACGCTACTTTTTTTGACACTGTTCATTCCTCCCGTTGAATTAGTCGGTTATGACTTTGATTGCGAAGTCGGGGCACCTCAGTTCGCACTGCATGCACTTGATGCAGGCCTCCAGGTTCTTGACGGCGGCGATAAAGCCCTGCATCTCAAGAACCTTGGTGGGGCAGAATTCCACGCAGATGTGGCACCCCTTGCAATACTTTTCGATAATCTCGATTTTCGGCAGTGTTTTTTCCATCTGAAAAGACTCCTTTATCCCGTAATAAACGGTGTGTAATTTCAGGCCTAATGTAGCAAAAGAAGGGCGTTAGCCCTTCTTTTGCTTTTCCAGACAAGAGCCTGACTCGGTTCCGAATACTATTTGAGGCTGTCAACCAGGCCTTTGACCGCTGCGACAGACTTGTCCATCATTGCCTGCTCTTCGGCATCAAGGGCAAACTCCAGGATATTCTCCACGCCATTGGAGCCAAGGACCGCCGGTACGCCGACGTAGTAGCCCTTAACGCCGTACTCGCCCTGCAGGTAGCAGCATGTAGGCAGCACGCGTTTCTGATCCTTGAGGAACGATTCAGCCATGGCGATTGCCGCGGAGGCCGGGGAGTAAAAGGCAGAGCCGGTCTTGAGCAGGGCCACGACCTCGCCGCCGGCGCCACGGGTACGCTTGACCATGGCCTCCATGACCTCCTTGGCCTTGGCCTTGTCCTTGTACTTGCGCTCAAGGAGTTCCAGGACCGGGATGCCCTTGACGCTGGCATAACGGACCAGCGGCACCATGTCGTCGCCGTGGCCGCCCAGGGTCATGGCGGTGACGTCCTTCACGGACACGCCCAGTTCCCATGCGATGAAGGCTTCGAAACGGGCCGAGTCGAGCACGCCTGCCTGGCCGATGACGCGTTTGTAGGGGAAGCCGGTGATGCGCTGCAGAAGGGTGACCATGGCGTCCAGCGGGTTGGAGATGACGATCACGAAGGAGTCGGGGGCGTACTGCTTGATCCCTTCGGCAACGCTCGCGATGATCTTGGAGTTGACCTCGATCAGGTCGTCACGGCTCATGCCTGGTTTGCGGGGGAGACCGGCGGTCACGATGACCACGTCGGAACCGGTGATATCCTTGTAGTCGTTGGTGCCCTTCAGCTCGACATCGAAACCGTCAATCGGCGAAGCCTCGGCGATATCGAGGCACTTGCCCTGGGGCAGCCCTTCGACGATATCAAACAGGACCACATCACCCAACTCACGCAGAGATGCAAGTTGAGCAAGAACGCCACCGATCTGTCCGCCACCGATAAGAGCAATCTTTTTCCGTGCCATACTGTTTCCTCCTTTAATGGATTTTATTTTGTTTCTTATCCCTTTAGGCAATAGCGTCCACTATTGCATTTAAGGTTGGGCTGGGACGCATTGCTTTTTCCGTCTTTGCCGGATCCGGTTGATAATAGCCGCCGATATCCTGGGGTGTTCCCTGGGCGCCGATCAACTCCTGGTTGATCTTTGCCTCATTTTCCTTAAGCTGCTGCGCCACTTTTGCAAAACGAGCCGCGAGGTCCTTGTCTTTAGTCTGCTCTGCCAATGCTTCGGCCCAGTACATGGCTAGGTAGAAATGGCTGCCCCTGTTGTCGATCTGGCCGACCTTGCGGGCCGGGTTCTTGTTGTTGTCAAGGAACTTGGTGTTTGCCTGGTCGAGCGTGTCAGCCAGGAGCTGGGCTTTCTCATTCTTGAAGGTGCTGGCCAGGTGTTCCAGCGATACTCCCAGCGCCAGGAACTCGCCAAGTGAATCCCAGCGCAGGTACCCTTCCTGTAAAAACTGCTGGACATGTTTGGGCGCCGAGCCGCCGGCCCCTGTTTCGAAAAGGCCGCCGCCAGCCAGAAGCGGGACGATCGAGAGCATCTTTGCGCTTGTACCCAGCTCAAGGATCGGGAACAGGTCGGTCAGGTAATCCCTCAAGGCATTTCCGGTGACGGTGATGGTATCGAGACCGGCTTTTGCCCTGGGAAGCGTGAAGCGCATCGCTTCCACGGGAGACATGATATGGATTTCAAGGCCGGTGGTATCGTGGTCTTTCAGGTATTTGTTAACCTTTTCGATCATCTGGGTATCATGGGCCCTGTTTTTGTCCAGCCAGAACACAGCCGGTGCCCCGGTTGCCCGTGCTCTTCTTACCGCCAGTTTGACCCAATCCTGGATCGGCAGATCCTTTGCCTGGCAGCCGCGCCAGATATCCCCTTCTTCCACGGTGTGCTGCATCAGCACTTCTCCTGATTCATCGACAACGCGCACCGTGCCGTTTGCCGGAACCTTGAAGGTCTTGTCGTGGGAGCCGTACTCTTCCGCCTTTTGTGCCATGAGCCCCACATTGGAGACACTGCCCATGGTCGTCGGATCGAACTGGCCGTTTTTCTTGCAGAAATCTATGCATTCCTGGTACCACTCAGAATAGCAGGTATCCGGGATCACGCATTTTACATCGTGCAGCTTTCCGTCCGGACCCCACATCCCGCCGGAGTCGCGGATAACAACCGGCATGGAGGCATCGATGATGATGTCATTGCTTGCATGCAGGTTGGTGATGCCTTTATCCGAATCCACCATCGCCAGGGAAGGCCGCTTCTTGTAAACTTCCTGAATGTCGGCTTCTATCTCGGCCCGCTTGGCTTCCGGCAGCTTCTGGATCTTCAAATACAGGTCACCCATACCAAGATCCGGATTGACCCCGAGCTCTTTAAAGGTGGCTGCATGTTTTTCGAATACATCTTTAAAGAAGACGGAAACAAAATGGCCGAACATGATGGGGTCGGATATCTTCATCATGGTGGCTTTGAGGTGCACGGAGAACAGCACACCCTTTGCTTTGGCATCTTCGATCTGCTCCTCGATGAATTTACGCAGGGCGCGTACGCTCATGAACGTACCATCGAACACCTCGCCTTCCTGAAGGGGCAGTTTTTCTTTCAGAACCGTAACCTTGCCGGCCTGATCGACAAACTCGATCTTCACATTGCCGGCTTTTTTCATGGTAACGGATTTTTCGCTATGGTAAAAATCACCGGCAGTCATATGCGAAACATGCGTCTTTGAGTCAGCGCTCCATGCACCCATTTTATGCGGATGTTTCTTGGCATATTCCTTAACCGCGCGCGCCGATCTCCTATCGGAGTTTCCTTCTCTCAGGACAGGGTTTACGGCACTTCCCAGGCATTTGGCATATCGAGCGTGAATCGCTTTTTCAGCGTCGGTTTTCGGCTCTTCGGGATAGTCCGGGATGTTGTAGCCCTTTTCCTGCAATTCCTTGATTGCAGCCTTCAGTTGCGGGATTGAAGCACTGACGTTGGGCAGCTTGATGATATTGGCCTCGGGTTTCTGGGTAAGATCGCCCAGTTCCGCCAGATAATCGGACATCTTCTGGCTCTCAGTCAGGTTTTCCGGAAAATTTGCGATGATTCTTCCGGCAACGGAGATGTCCCTTGTTTCAACGACAACGCCGGCAGCCTTGGTGAAGGCATTGACGATAGGGAGCAAAGAGTATGTTGCCAGTGCGGGTGCTTCATCGATTTTTGACCAAATAATTTTTTGTGTCGTCATATTCTCTCCTTAGTAGTTGTACCCACAGCTTGCGATCTTTTCCCCTGTTGGAACAGTCACCTGCCTGGACGCCGGGGACAGTTCGCATCGGGGATAATTTTTAGATTGCGCAAACCCAAGCAAGACATCGTAACCTATTGTTATTTAAAGCTATTTATACTATGTGCGGATTCTGTATACAGTATACAAAAGACATTGGGCTGTCAAGAAAAAACTGCCTGTTGTTTCGACCGCTTCGCGAATAAAATTGAACGGTAATACTGTTATTTTATTTTTTGAGCGGATAACGTCGCGGAATGGTAAGCACCTGCCCCGGCCAGAGCCGCTTGGGATCGCGGATCTGGTCACGGTTGGCGCGGTAGATGAGCGGCCAGAGTGACGTATCGTTGTAGATTTCCGTTCTTCCGGCTATTTGCGGCAGTGTCTCGCCGCGCCGAACCGTGTAGGTGGAGGGAAGCTGGATCAGCACCTCCTTTGGAGCGACTTTTGCTTTAGCCGCAGCAGCAGCCTCAGCGGCGGCCTTCAATCGGTTTTGCTCCTGCAGGCGCTCCTCTGCTTCCCGCAGGAGCCGCTCCTCCTCGGCGCTGGCCGCTCGTTCCGCCGCCAGCCGGCGCGCTTCTTCCTCTGCCTCCCGCTTCAGCCGCAGAAGCTTTGCCTTGAGCAGATCTCCCTTTTCCAAGGCAAGCAAATAATAGGCATCCGCCCCTTTGTCGTTTTGCTGCACGTGCAGCACCGCTTCCCCATGTTCGAAGGTCTCCAGAATGTTGAGATACTCCTCCGGAAACAAGCGGGGGGCGGCCTGAAGGGACAATTCGTCCACCAGGCTCATGGCCTGCAGGCGCCAGGAAGGGGGCGGCGCCTTCGCGGCACAGGAGACAAGAAGGCAGCAACATGCCAAAAGCGGTATGGCGGCGGGCCAGCGTACCATTGCGGCTCGTTATGCCTGCTTTTCCGCCAGCTTGATCCCAAGCTCGCGGAGTTGTTTGGTATCCACCGTCGAGGGGGCTTCCGACATCAGGCAGGTCCCCTTCTGGGTTTTGGGAAATGCAATGACGTCGCGGATGGAGTCGCTGCCGGTCAGCAACATGATCAGGCGGTCCATGCCGAAGGCAATGCCGCCGTGGGGCGGCGTACCGAAGTCAAGGGCATCCAGCAGGAAGCCGAACTTGGCACGCTTGTCCTCTTCCGAATGGCCAAGCATCTTAAACATCAGCGACTGAACCTCTTCCTGGTGGATCCTGATGGAGCCTCCGCCAATCTCGTTGCCATTCAGCACCAGGTCGTAGGCCTTGGCTCGGCAGCGGCCGGGGTCTGATTCGACGTACTGCAGATCCTCGTCCATCGGCGCGGTGAAGGGATGATGCACCGCGGCCCAGCGCTTCTCGTCCTCATCCCACTCCAGGAGTGGAAAGTCGGTTACCCACACGAAGCGGTAGTCATCCTTGCTGGTGAGCTTGAGGATTCCAGCCAGATGGTTACGCAGCTTGCCGAGGGAATCGTTGACCACCTTGGGCTTGTCGGCCACGAAAAACAGCAGGTCGCCCTCCTGTGCGCCAAAGGCGGTATTCATGGCAGCGATCTCTTCCGGCGTAAAGAACTTGGCAATGGGGGAATGCCACTCCCCGCTCTCCATCTTGACATAGGCCAACCCCTTGGCGCCATAGATCTTGACAAATTCGGTCAGGTCGTCGATCTCCTTGCGGGAGAAGGTGGCGCATCCTTTGGCGTTGACCCCCTTGATGATGCCCCCTTTGGCCGCCACATCGGCAAAGACCTTGAAGCCTGAACCTTTGACGAGATCGGTCAGGTCGCACAGTTCCATGCCAAAGCGCATGTCCGGGTTATCCACGCCAAAACGACGGATGGACTCGGCATAGGTGATCCGTTCCACCGGCAGCCGGACATCGACCCCCTTGGCCTCCTTGAATATCCGGGCGATCAGCCCTTCCATGACGGTTATGATGTCCTCACGGTCGATAAAGGACATCTCGCAGTCGATCTGGGTGAACTCCGGCTGGCGGTCGGCGCGCAGGTCCTCGTCGCGGAAGCAGCGCACCACCTGGAAATAGCGGTCAAAGCCGGAGATCATCAGGATCTGCTTGAATATCTGCGGAGATTGGGGCAAGGCATAAAAAGAGCCCTGGTTGATGCGCGACGGCACCAGGAAGTCACGGGCCCCTTCAGGCGTCGACTTGGTCAGAAAGGGAGTTTCCAGCTCGATAAACCCGTTTTCCGTCAGATATGAGCGGGTCATCTGGGCAACCTTCGAACGCAGGATCAGGTTATTCTGGAGCTGGGGACGACGCAGATCGAGGTAGCGGTGCTTAAGGCGGATATTCTCGTTCACCTCGCTGAACTCGTCCAGCATGAAGGGGAGTGGTTTGGAACGGTTGAGCAGCTTGCATTCGCTAACCTGGATCTCCACCTCGCCGGTCTTCATGGAGGGGTTGACCGTCCCTTCCGGCCGCGGGATAACCTTGCCCTTTACGGCCAGGACAAACTCGCTGCGCACCGTTTCGGCCACGCCATGGGCCGGAGCAGACACCTCGGGATCGAAGACGATCTGGGCGATCCCTTCCCGGTCGCGCAGGTCGATGAAGATCAAACCGCCATGGTCGCGGCGGCGCAGCGCCCACCCCATCAGGATCACCTCGCTGCCGATATGGGCGGCTTTCAAATCGCCGCAATAGTGTGTCCGTTTCCAGTTTCCCAGCGTATCCATAATGTCATCCTCCATTCGAAATCAATGCTTTTAAAGAATCAAACATCCGCCACAGAGACACGGAGACACAGAGGTTCACAGAGAAAGGCAAACAGCTTAAAGGAAACACAGGTATCCTATTTTTGTTTGCCCTGCTCTCCAGGTTTTCTCTGTGTCTCTGTGTCTCTGTGGCAGATTTAACCTACTCAGTTTATCAATTTCCCGATATTGCCGAAACGAGGCCTGAATCTGTCCTTGTCCCACGACCAGTACTTGATGAACGCCAGCCCCTTGATCTTGTCCCGCGACACGAAGCCCCAGAATCGGCTGTCATAGGAGCGGTCGCGATTGTCCCCCATCATGAAGTACGAGTTGGGCGGCACCTTGACCGGGCCAAAGGTATCCCGGGGGTTCATCTCCTTGGGGATGATGTCCTTCTCCTTGTGGATCTCGTGGGGATTTTCATAGGGCTTGCCGTTGACAAAGACCTTTTTGTCCTTGCCTTCAACCACGTCGCCCGGCGTGCCGATCACCCGCTTGATGAAATCCTTGCTGGGGTCCTCGGGGTATTCGAAGACGATCACATCGCCTCGCCGCGGGTCGCGGAGCGTGAGCAGCCGCTTGTCGCTGAAGGGGAGCTTGGTGCCGTAGATGAACTTGTTGACGAGCAGATGGTCGCCGATGGCCAGGGTATCTTCCATTGACCCGGACGGGATCTTGAAGGCCTGTACCAGATAGGTACGGATGACCAAGGCCAGAAGTATGGCAATAAGGATCGATTCGGCGTATTCGCGGATGAGGCTTTTCTGCCTGACGACCGGTGCCGGGTCCTGTCGGGATGGCTCGGCGGATGATACGGGGGGCTTAAGTGATGTTTCGCTGTGCTCTTCCATGAAATGTTCCTTTGCGGGAATAGGGATTTAGGGACTCGGAACTTACCTATATACCAAATTTTGCGTTCAGATTTAGGTCAGATTTGTTGCCACTGATTGAGCAAAACCGCAGGCGTAGCAGAGCTACGCTGAGGATTATGTGATTGAAGGGGCGGCAAAGATGGCCTGAAGATGAGATGTAAAACGGAATATTGGTAAGTTCCGAGTCCCTCATTTGTCGTCCACCTTGAGAATCGCCAGAAACGCCTCCTGGGGCAGCTCCACGTTCCCGACGTTTTTCATGCGTTTTTTACCTTCCTTTTGTTTTTCCAGGAGCTTGCGCTTACGGGTGATGTCCCCTCCGTAGCACTTGGCAAGGACGTCCTTGCGCATGGCCTTGACCGTCTCGCGGGCAATGACCTTGTTGCCGATGGCTGCCTGGATCGCCACCTCGAACATCTGGCGCGGGATCAACTCCTTCATCTTGGACACCAGGTCGCGGCCGCGGAAATAGGCCTTGTCCCGGTGAATGATCAGGGACAGGGCGTCCACCACCTCGCCGTTGATCATGATGTTCATCCTGACCAGTTCGCTGCGGCGGTAATCCAGGTGCTCGTAGTCCAGGGAGGCGTAGCCTTTGGTGATGGATTTCAGCTTGTCGTAGAAGTCGAGCACGATCTCGTTCAGGGGCATCTCGTAGATGATCATGACCCTGGCGGGGGTAAGATACTTGATCTCCCGCTGCACGCCACGCTTTTCCTCACACAGGGCCAGCACGCCCCCGACGAACTCGTTGGGCACGTGGATATGGGCCAGGATGAAAGGCTCTTCCAGGTAATCCACGTGCTGCGGCTCGGGGAGAAGGTTGGCGCTCTCGATGGTGACCACCTCGCCGGTGATGCGATGCACCTTGTACACAACCGTCGGAGCGGTGGTGATCAGGTCCAGCCCGAATTCCCGCTCCAGCCGTTCCTGGATGATCTCCATGTGCAAGAGCCCAAGAAAGCCGCAGCGATAGCCGAATCCCAGGGCTACCGAGGTCTCCGGCTCGTAGGAAAAGGAGGAGTCGTTCAGCTTGAGCTTGGCCAGGGCGTCGCGCAACTGCTCGTACTGGGCCGTATCGATGGGATACAGGCCGGAAAAGACCATCGGCTTGACCTCTTTGAAGCCGGCAAGCGGCCGTTCGCACTGCCGGTTCAGCAGAGTCACCGTATCGCCCACCTTGGCGTCGGCCACATCCTTGATGCCGGCGATCACGAAACCGACCTCGCCGGCGCTCAACGCGGGCACCTCGCTCATCACCGGGGCGAACACCCCGACCTTGAGCGCCTCGAAGGAGCTGTTGGTGGACATGAGCTGGATCTTGTCGCCCTTTTTGAGGGTGCCGTCGAAGAGCCGCACCAGGATGATGACCCCCTGGTACTGGTCGTACCATGAATCGAACAGGAGCGCCTTGAGCGGCGCAGCAGCGTCACCCGTGGGCGCTGGAATCTTCTTGATAATCTCTTCAAGGATCTCGTGGGTGCCGATCCCTTCCTTGGCGCTGGCCAGCACGGCGTCATGGGCATCGATGCCGATGATCTCCTCGATCTCCTGGATCACCCGCTCCGGGTCGGCCGCGGGCAGGTCGATCTTATTAAGGACCGGAAAGACCTCCAGGTTGTTGTCCAGGGCCAGGTAGACATTGGCCAGGGTCTGGGCCTCGACCCCCTGGGAGGCGTCCACCACCAAAAGCCCGCCTTCGCAGGCAGCCAGAGAACGAGAAACCTCGTAGGTGAAGTCCACATGGCCGGGGGTGTCGATCAGGTTGAGGACGTAATCGTTGCCGTCGTCGGCACGGTAGTTGAGCCGGACGGTCTGGGCCTTGATGGTGATGCCCCGCTCACGCTCCAGATCCATCTTGTCTAGAAATTGATCCTGTTTTTCCCGGTCCGAAAGCGCGCCGGTATACTCCAGGAGCCGGTCGGCCAGGGTGGATTTGCCGTGGTCGATATGGGCGATGATGGAAAAATTGCGCAGTCTGCTGATAGCCATAAATCCTTTGGTAATGCACACTAAAATGGAATTGTGAAGGATAGATAATTATGCCGTGAAAGTAAAGCGGAAAAGCCGGATCGCCGTCATTCCGGGGATGGCCGGTGATAGGGATTGACGCCGTAGTGCGCGACGCATTAAGATGCCTCTATGGACATCTTCGCCGAAAAAACCATCCTCACGGTCAGCCGCCTGACCGCCCTTATCCGGGGAGTGCTGGAGGATAACTTTGACCAGGTCTGGGTCGAAGGGGAGGTTTCCAACCTGTCCCTCCCCTCCTCCGGGCACATCTATTTCACGCTCAAGGACCCAGGGGCGCAGGTGCGGTGCGTCATGTTCAAAAGCGCCGCCAAAAACCTGAAGTTTCGCCTTTCCGACGGCATGGGACTGATCGTTAGGGGGCGCATATCCGTCTACGACCAGCGCGGCGAATACCAGATCATCTGCGAATACATGGAACCGGCCGGCATCGGAGCCCTGCAGATGGCCTTCGTGCAACTCAAGGAGCGCCTGGCCCGGGAGGGGCTCTTCGACGAGGCCCACAAACGTCCCATGCCCCGTTTCCCCAAACGGGTGGGCGTGGTGACGTCACCGACGGGCGCCGCCATCCACGACATCCTCAATATCCTCAAGCGCCGCTTTGCCTCGCTGGAGGTGCTGCTCTACCCGGTGCGGGTCCAGGGTGACGGCGCCGCCCGGGAGATCGCCGCAGCCATCGCCGACATGAACCGCCTGGCCGAGGTGGACGTGCTGATCGTCGGCCGCGGCGGAGGTTCCCTGGAAGACCTGTGGGCATTCAACGAAGAGATCGTGGCGAGGGCCGTCCGCCGTTCCCGCATCCCGATCATCTCAGCCGTGGGCCATGAGACCGACTGGACCATCTGCGACTTTGCCGCCGACCTGCGCGCCCCTACCCCTTCTGCGGCCGCGGAGCTGGTCACCGCCAGCGCCGAGGAGTTGCGCGGCCAGGTCGAGTCCCTGGCCCACCGCTTGCGCCTGGGTATCGAGTCGTACCTGGCCGGCCGCGAATCACGGCTCGGCATGCTGCGGCGGGCGCTCCACGACCCCACCACCCTGGTAGGGCACCTGGCCCAGCGGGTGGACGACTTGGCCGAGCGGCTTGCCCTGGGCCTGGAAAACGGCCTGATCCGGCGCAGGGAACAGTTCAATCGTCTTGAACAATCATTATCATTCAATAACCCGATACACATGATCGCTGCCGCCCGCCAAGGCCTTCACCGTCTCGAATCGAACGGCAACCGGCTGATGCAATCGAAACTGGAGGGGCTCAAGCTGGCCTTCGGTGAACAGGCCGCGCGCCTGGAGGTGCTCTCGCCCCTCTCCACCCTCGCCCGTGGCTATGCCATCGCCCTGCGGGATAAGGACGGCGCGGTGGTAACCGACGCTGCCCGGCTTGCAGAGGGCGAACTGCTGCGGCTTAACTTCCACCGCGGCACGGCCACATGCCGCGTGGAGGGCCGGGAGGCGTGAACACTTGACCGTTGGCGGCATATCTGTATAATGCCGGAACACAGAAACTGGCAAAAAGGTTTTAATAATGGCGACAGAAAAATT
>JBEKFJ010000052.1:0-14185 GCA_050013355.1 Oryzomonas sp. | reverse complement strand
ATCCAGATGTCATTTGCGCCACCCGTGAGCTTAACGCCGGCATTTGTTATTAAAACTCCGGTGCCCCATTTGTAGAGACCGGGAGTGAGTGTAAGTCCGCTAATATCTCCGGCGCCCATTTCAGTAAAATCAGGTAATGTTCTTCCGGCTGCGTCGGTGAATGCGGTTTGCATGTCGTCAATAGCAGTGGTTATGTAAGCAGGAGTGGGCTGAGTATAGTCGGATGCGTATACTTTACCGGTCACTAAAGACGATGTTGAAAATGTGTTTGTGGCATCCTCGATCAGTCCAAAACCCGTTATGAAAGTCGCAGCGGCAGGACTAAGTCCAATATCTCCAACAACTGCGGTGGTTCCCGTGGTTGAGACTCCTGTTTTTGCCAGAATCACGAAATTTCCGGCTGTTCCAAGGTTTACCGGTAAGGGACCTGCAGCGGAGTTAACGGTTACGGTTACGATGTATAGTGCCTTTGAGCTGTCGGCTGCGGTTACTGTGTATGTCACCGGATTTGTGAAATCATTTGCTGTTGCAGTGCTCGCCTGAACTGCCGAGCCTATCGTTACGCTTGACCCGGTGGCCGTGAATGTCGCAACCAATGCAGTTACATTTGTTCCTTTCGGCATGGTTACCGCTATGGTCTTAGCCGCTTCATTAATAGTTCCTGCTGCCCCGGCAAACCCGGCAAACGAATATGCGGTAATGGCTTTGGCAGTGTTCGGGGCAATGGTTACGTTCACCGTATATGTCGCTGTTGTACTGTCTGCAGCGGTTACCGTGTATGCCACCGGAGTGATGAAGTTATTCGCCGTTGTACCACTCGTCTGTGCCACAGCGCCAACCTTTACGCTGGCCCCCGTGGTTGTGAATGTCGCGACCATGGCCGTTACGGTTGTTCCGTATGGCACGGTTACCGAGACGGTCTTTGCCGGTTCATTCATTGTCCCTGGTATTCCGTTAAGCGAATAAGCGGTAATGGCATTAGGAGAGTTCTGAGCCCCGGTATTATTGCCTCCGCACCCGGCAATAAATGCAATGGGTAGTAGTACCAGATACCATAACTTTGAATATGCTATGCATTTGTTCATTTTTTTATCCTCCTTAGGTACTTTTAAATTGAAAAGTTTATTTATTAGTGACAATCCGTAATGCCTTCCACTTCCTCTGATTGATGATGAATATTGCAGGAAGGCGCATATATTTTTTCGGTCACTAAAGACGATGTAGAAAAAGTATTCGTGGAATTCGCGATCAGTCCAAATCCCGTCATGGCCGTCGCCGCGATAGGACTAACTCCCATATCTCCAACAACTGTGGTGGTTCCAGTGGTTGTGATTCCTGTCTCCGTCAGAATCACAAATTCTCCGGCTGTTCTAAGGTTTACCGGCGTGGGACCTGCTGCGGTTGCACCTGTGGCAAAGACAAAAACACTCATAATCAACATGCCTACAAGATAAACTTTCTGCAGCGCTGCTCTTTTCATAAAATCTCCTTTTGAAATAACTAAAATAACGATTGATTATTACCAGCTGACTACTTCATATCCTGCTTCTTTTTCGCCTGCCTTATCGGGGCAGGGCGCCCAAGCGGGCTTTCCTGCCTGCGGCGCCCAAGATGGCTTGACTGACAGAAGAGCGACAGGCCCTCGGTTTTCCCATCACATCTCTGACCGATTCCATCATTTCCTTCGCGAGATACGGCTTGCCCATGACTTTTGAGATTCCGATTTTCCGGGCCAGCAGGGTGACTCTCGGTGACGGGTCGCCGGTGTTCATAATAATGGGCATCTGAGGCGCCATCTCCAGACCTTTTCTGGACAGTTCGAGACCGTCCATCCCCGGCATGTGGTAATCAGTGATCATCAGGGAAAAAGATCTTTGCCGTATCTTTTCGAGTGCTTCTTCTCCGCTCGAAACACATTGGGCCACAAGCCCTTCGCGTTCCAAAATGCGCCTGATCAACATCCGAATTGCTCTGTCGTCGTCCACGACCAGTATGTCTTCCATGTGCCTCTCCTCTGTTATCCTGCAGTCGAGTAACTACTGATTGTCTCCAGCCAGTTCGCACTGCCGTTCATCAAGACGATGCCAACCAGCTTTTATCGACAATCATCATAATCTGATATAGGTAAGAGCAAATAGTCGGCCAATACCCAAACAACGCTGAGAGCATTCAAATAGTATATTAATAACAGGATATTAGGCCAATGGGAGGGAGCATCGGAGATGCTTTTAAAAGTCTAACCGCCCACAAGTTTTTGCGGAAACCGCAAGATGTTGAGGTTTCCCTTGCGAAGGTCTATACTATCCAAACTGCCTTAATGAAATCCTGATATAAACAGTGTTCGGCAAGGTCCTTGACCAGTCAGCGGGCAGCCGGCATGACCCGCCAGCGTTTTACACTCGCCGAATGCAGAGAAAATGAAGGAGACCGATAATGGTTGATCCATCAGATATCCTGAATGCCGGAATTCTGGTCGTGGACGACCAGCAGGCCAATGTGCAGTTGCTCGAGCAAGTGCTCCGTAATGCCGGCTATGTTTGCGTCACGTCCACCACGGATCCGACCGAGGTCTGCGAACTGTACCAAAGAAACCGCTACGACCTGATCCTGCTCGATTTGCAGATGCCCGGCTTTGATGGTTTCCAGGTGATGGAAGCTCTGAAGGCAATCGAAACCGAGAGCTACGTCCCGGTCCTCGTGATCACCGCCCAACCGGGCCACAAGCTGCGGGCGCTGGAAGCAGGAGCTAAGGATTTCATAGCCAAACCGTTTGATCTGGTCGAGGTGACGACACGGATCCACAACTTGCTGGAAGTGCGGCTTTTGTACAAGAATACCGAGAATTACAACAAGGTGCTGGAACAAGCGGTGCGGGAGCGAACCTCAGAGCTTACCCGGACCAACGAGCAGCTCACCAAGGCAATGGAGGCAAGCAAGAAGACGGAAAAGAAACTCCAGGACAGCTATGGGGAGATCCAGCAGTTGAAGGACCGGCTCCAGGCCGAGAACATCTACCTGCAGCAGGAGGTTGCCCGGGAGTACAACTTCGGCGAGATCATAGTACACAGCGACGTTCTCTCGCAGGTATTCCTGCAGGTCGAGCAGGTTGCGCCCATGAATGCGACTGTGCTTCTGCTGGGCGAAACCGGTACCGGCAAGGGAGTGGTGGCACGCGCCATCCACGGCGCCAGTAGCCGCAAGCAACGGCCACTGATTACGGTCAATTGCACGACACTGCCGGCGGCGCTCGTCGAAAGCGAACTCTTCGGGCGGGAAAGGGGAGCGTTCACCGGGTCTGATACCCGGCAGATCGGGCGCTTCGAGCTGGCCGACGGAGGCACCATATTCCTCGACGAAATCGGCGAGATGCCTCTGAATCTGCAGTCCAAACTGTTGCGGGTCATCCAGGACGGGGAGTTTGAGCGACTGGGCAGTTCGCGTACCACCAGGACGGATGTGCGGATCATCGCAGCCACCAACCGGAACCTTGCGGACGAGATCCGCAACGGCAGGTTTCGGGAAGATCTCTATTACCGGCTCAATGTTTTCCCCATTACCCTGCCTCCGCTTAGGGAGCGCAAGGAAGACATTCCACTGCTCGTTGATCATTTTGTCGCCAAATTCAACAAAAAAATCGGCAAGAAGATAGAGACCGTGTCAAAAGAGACTATGGACAAACTTCAGCAACACCAATGGCCCGGAAACGTACGGGAGTTGGAGAGTGTCATCGAGCGGGCGGCAATAATCAGCCAAGGGACCGCACTACTGGTGTTGGACCGATTCGATTCGTTTCGGCAGACAGGGGAATTGGTAGGGCAGGATGTCAAAACCCTCCTAGCGTTGGAGCAGGATCTTATCCGCCAGACGCTCCGGAAATCCGGTTGGCGTGTTGAGGGGAAAAACGGGGCCGCGGTAATCCTTGGTCTCAACCCCAGCACTCTCCGCTTCAAGATGCGTAAATACGGCATCCGCCGTGAATGAATCGTACCTGGGAGGTGAGTCGGTCGCCGGTATAAACGTAGTTAGTCACAGGGTTGCCGTCATTGCCCCCTGCCGTAACAACTCAGGTGTGAAGGTCTGTTCTCTCCGCGATACGATAGGCGTTCCTGCCCGCGGCCTTGGCCTCGTACAAGGCAAGGTCCGCGCTCTTCATCAGCGTGTCAGTGTCCTCGCCATGGTCGGGATAGATACTGATACCCGCACTGGTGGTTATGCTGACGGTAGTGCCCTCGATGTCATAGGGTTGCGACACCGCCTCAATCGCCCGTAATACTACCGAGGCCGCATAGTCGTCACCGCTGACGTGCCACAGTGCTATGATGAATTCGTCGCCTCCCAGGCGCGCCACGGTATCCTCTTCGCGAACCGTTGCCACCAGCCGGCCTGCGACCATTTTCAGCAGTTCGTCCCCTACGCCGTGCCCAAACGTGTCGTTGATCTGCTTGAAGCCGTCCAGATCCAGATATACCACCGCCATGGCACTCTTGTTCCTGCGCGCATGGACCAATGCCATGGATATTCTTTCGGCGAGGAGTCGTCTGTTCGCCAGTCCCGTTAGCGGGTCATTCAGCGCCAGGGATTCCAGCATCTTGCCGTAATCGCGGGCCGCCTCGTGCAACAGGCGGACTTCCAACATATTATGAACCCGCATCAACACCTCGGCCAGATCGAACGGCTTGCTGACAAAATCTTTCGCGCCGCACTGCAATGCGCGTAACTTGTGAGCCGGATCTGCGGTAACGGCCAGCACCGGCAGGTAGCCATCCGTTTCGATTTCCTTCAGGCCTTCCATCACCTGGAAGCCGTCCATGCCGGGCATCCACAGATCGAGCAGGATCAGGTCGTAGTGGTTATCGCAGTGCAGGGCGCAGACGGCATGCGGATCCCTCGTCGATGAAATACGCACATAGCCGGCATTTCTCAACATCTGCTCAAGCAGCAGCACATTGGCTTCCTGATCGTCTACGATCAGAATACCGGCATTAAGAATATCGGCTGCACTAACCATCACCGGGCTCCCGGGGACTTTCGTCGTCTGATCCATTTTCCGCATATTCCAGAGCCATGTCCAGCGCAGCCATTAACTCGTTGACATTGATCGGCTTGGTGATATAGCGGAAAAATCCCGCCTCCAGTCCTTTCTTGATATCGTGCGGCATGGCATTGGCACTGATGGCAAGCACCGGTATGTGGGTCGTTACCGGATCTTCACGCAGGATTTCCAACGCCTGGATACCGCTCATACCGGGCAGATTGATATCCATCAGAATCACCTCAGGCAGACGGGTGCGCGCCAGCGCGATGCCGAGTATGGCATCCGCCGCACTCAACAAGCGCATATCGGGACGACGAGCGATGAGTTGCTCGACCAGTTGCATGTTTGCCTGGTTGTCTTCTACATACAGCAGGGTGCGTGGCACCGCGTCATGCTGAGCATGCGCGTGATGCGGCGCCGACGGTTTGGCTGCGTCAGCAACAGGATGCGGTTCAGCCGCCAGGTTCAGTTCGAACCAGAACACACTGCCCGCCCCGGCAGTGCTTTCCACGCCGATTTCGCCACCCATCAATTCGACCAGACGTTTGCTCATCACCAGGCCGATGCCGGTGCCTTGTTCGGCGCTGGCCTCTTGTCCGAGACGGTTGAACGGCTGGAACAGCTGTGCGAGTTTTTCGGGAGGCAATCCTTCACCGGTATCATGTACGCTGATGCGTATGCGTTTTCCGCTGCTCGCGCTGCACTTCACTTCGACCGCACCCTGTACGCGGTTGTATTTGATCGCGTTGGAAAGCAGGTTAATCAGAACCTGCTTCACCCGGGTTCGATCGGCATGGACAACGTAGGGAATTTCAAACTGGGGGAAACTCATGTGGAGGCCATTTTTTTGCGCCTGTGGTTCGATCATGGCTTGGCATTCGGCCATGACGTCGACCAGCGACATGGGTTCCATCGACAGCGACAGCCTGCCCGACTCTATCAGTGCGAGATCGAGAATTTCGTTAATTAGTTCCAGCAGATACCATCCCGCCTTGAGAATCTGGTCGATACTGGCCTTTTGGGTGGCCGTCAGCAGCGGCGAACCGGACTCCATTAATTGTGCGAAACCGAGGATCGCATTGAGAGGGGAGCGCAACTCATGGCTCATGCTGGAAAGGAAATCAGATTTCGAGAGGTTGGCTTTTTCCGCCACAGCCTTGGCGTTCTCCAGCTCGACGTTTTTTTCCTTCAGCACCTGATCCAGGCGTTTGCGTTCGGTGATGTCCCGCGCGGCGGCGAACACGCCCTGCAGCTTCCTGTCCCGGTCGTAAAAGGTGGTCGCGTTGAAGGAGACCACCGTTTCCATGCCGTCTCTGGCCCGCGCGGTAAGTTCGTAGTCGGTAACCTTTTTTTCTCTCAGCACCTGTTTGATGCTCTTCTCAGCCTGATCCGGATCGGTAAAGTAGTTTTTGAACGGCGCGCCGATCAACTCATCGCGCGTGCAGCCGGTAAGCACCTCCATCTGTTTGTTGACATCGGTGATGATGCCGAACGGATCGGTGGTCATGATCGCGTCTATGTTGGATTCGAACAGGGATCGCGTGTAGAATTGATGGTCGCGCAGCCGTTGGCTGAGCTGCATCTGCTCTGCCTCGATCTGCTTGCGCGCGGTGTTGTCGGTGCCGATCAGCAGATAGCCGATGATGGCATCCTGCTCGTCGCGTAGGGCCGTGACGGACACGACCGCCGGAAAGCGGCTGCCATCATTGCGGATGTAGGTCAATTCGTAGATGTCTTCGATGCCGCGTGAGGCCTTGAATACCAGTGCCTCGAAACCCGGACTGATCGGGGTTCCGAGTTCGAGGCTCAATTCTTCGGCGCGGGCGATCACCTCCTGCGGGTCGGAAATGTCGGCCGGCGTGATCTTGTTCATCACTTCGGCGGCCGTGTAGCCCAGCATCCGCTCCGCGCCGACGTTGAAGATCTGGATGACCCCCTTGGCGTCGGTGGCGATGCTGGAAAAGTTGGCGCTGTTGAAAATAGCGCTCTGCAGCGCCCCCGCCTTGAGCAGAGCCTCTTCCGCCTGCTTGCGCGCGGTGTTGTCGGTGCCGATCAGCAGATAGCCGATGATGGCATCCTGCTCGTCGCGTAGGGCCGTGACGGACACGACCGCCGGGAAGCGGCTGCCATCATTGCGGATGTAGGTCAATTCGTAGATATCCTCGATGCCGCGTGAGGCCTTGAACACCAATGCCTCGAAACCCGGACTGATCGGGGTTCCGAGTTCGAGGCTCAATTCTTCGGCGCGGGCGATCACTTCCTGCGGGTCGGAAATGTCGGCCGGCGTAATCTTGTTCATCACTTCGGAGGCCGTGTAGCCCAGCATCCGCTCCGCGCCGACGTTGAAGATCTGGATGACCCCGTTGGCGTCGGTGGCGATGCTGGAAAAGTTGGCGCTGTTGAAAATCGCGTTCTGTAACGCCCCTGCCTTCAGCAGGGTTGCTTCGCTGCGAACCTCGGGGATGATATTCCCCGTATCGGCGGTAACCGCTGACAAGTCCTTGTTATTGTCTGTTGTCATTGTTGCCTCTTTCATTCAAGTTAAGGGCTGAATACTGTTAGGAAAAATCGTACATTCTCCCTTCGGCCTTTTTTAGCATTCAACATTCAGCGGCGGCCACGGTCACGCAGCAATGCACCGATAAGCATGAAGATCATGCCGACAATTCCGCTAACAATCATTGCTTCGCCAAGAGTATATGGCCAGCCGGCCATCATCGGAGGCATTAACAGCATCGAGCCGCCGACTATGAGAGACCCGAAAGCGATGGCACCCGTTAGCCGCTCGAGGTTGCGGCTGATGCGTCCCCCAAGTGCCTCAACGGAGGGAGCGTGAACCCGGCCCAGATTGCCTTCGGCAACACGTCGCAGGATACGGCGGGTGTCGCCGGGTGCATCAATTACCAAGCGTTCCAGTTCACGGGCCAGCTTACTTGTCTTGTCTTTGATCCGCGTCATTGAGAAGTGTTGCGCGGTCAGGCGTGAGATCTCCTCGCGAAACGATTCCATGTAGTTATGCTGTGGGTCGAGTTCGCGTATAAGTGACTCCAGGATGATGAAAGTACGCGTTAACAGGAAAAACTCTGAAGGGTTGTGGACCCCATGCCGGCTGCCGGCACGCAGTAGCATTCCGAACGTATCCCCGATTGAAACAACAGCTAGGTCGCTTCTATGGATTTCTCGGAGCACTGCTTTTATGTCCATCAGCAGCGCCGCACCTTTGACCTTTTCGCTCGCAGGTGACATTTCGAGGTAAGCATCTCTGGCGGCCAGCGCATCACCTTTGACGACGGCTTCGAGCAGAAGTTTCAGCGATTCACGCATCGGCTCGTCAAGTTCGCCTGTCATCCCGAAATCGAGAAGGGAGAGCCGCCCGTCGGGCAGAACGAAGATATTACCGGGATGCGGGTCGGCGTGAAACAAACCTTCTTCGAAGATGGTCTGAAGCATCAGCCTTACCAAGGTTTTAATCGAGTGCGAAATTGCTTCAGGGTGCTCCTTGGCGTAGAAATCCACCCGTTCACCGTCCGAGAACTCCATTGTTAGCACATTTCCGCTGGAACGCTCCGCCACGACATCCGGAATCCAGAGGTCGGGGAGATCCGCCAGCGCGGTTCGAAAGAGGACAATGGAGCGCGCTTCGCGCTGGAAATCGGTTTCCCGACTCAGACTGTCGGCAAATTCCCGCACAAGGACTGGGAGGTCGAGCGCGTGCAGACGCGGGGAAATGCTTTCTATTAGCGCTACCAGGTTGGTCAGCGCAGCGATATCCGTGGAGATCATCTTTTCCAGGTCGGGTCGCTGTACCTTCACGGCCACGCGACGTCCGTCCCGCATAGTCGCTTCATGCACCTGGGCGATGGTAGCGGCGGCTAGCGGAGTTTCGCTGAAAGATGCGAACAAATCGGTCAGTGGGGCACCCAGCTCGCTTTCTACTGTTGCGCGCACCATGTGTATGCTCATTGCCGGCAACTGGTCGTGCAGCTGTTCCAACTCATCAATGTAAGCATCCGGCAGCAGATCGCGCCTCATTGCGAGCACTTGTCCGAATTTGAGAAAGGTCAGCCCCAGTTCCTCGAAGGTTTCCCGTACCTCCTTTGGAGGCGGCCAATGTCTCTTGCCGCGCAGGGCGCCCAGGAACTTGTGCCGAGAGAGCACGCCCAGTATCTGCATCAGTCGCGGCGCTGCCCGCAACAGGCTGCTCTTCTCCGGGTCGATCATTACAGCCATACACATTCTCCTGTTCTGCTAAGGAGGTAAGTAGCAACTAACGCGCCAGAGAAAACTTGCGGATGCCCAAGGTGCAACAATTTGATTCTACAGGGGTAAATGGAAAGAGAGGGCATGCGTGAGAGGAAGGCCGTCAGTGCTGTCCATCATATTTAACATAACCGCCATATGTGGCGGACCAGGATGGAGCGAACGCGACGCAAAAAAAAAGTGCGCTCACGAAAGATTGGCACGGTTCAGTTTTAGCGGCTAATGTTTATTCGATGACAGTGATCTGGAAAATTTGGATTGTTCGAATTTTTCAAAAAAAGTGGCAAGTAGTTTAAAGTGCCGTCCCACCATCTCTATTTCATGTTGATCCCTCATTTTTTTCAGCACCCTGGAGACCGTCTCGCGTTTGATATGAACGTGGTCGGCAATGCTTTGCTGCGAGAATATGGAGTTGATGATGACGCCGGTACAGTTCTGACTCCCCAATGACTTGCTATAATGCGCCAGGGTTGCCCTGATCTTTGATTCCGCGTCGTTATTCCCAATAAGGTCGTTAAATATCCAGCTTTCACGCAAGCGCCTGCACAGTACCGCTATGATCTGAACCAATGCCTTATTGTTCTCAAGAAAAAACTCGTCAAACACGCTCTTTGAAATCAAAATCACTTTACAGGGTTCCATGGCTATTACCGTTGCGGAATCGGTATTGCCGTCAAGGAGGCCCATGTCGCCGAAATAGTCCCCGCGCCGCCGAAACGCCATTATCCGCTCGTCGCCATCAACGGTTATGTCAACAACCTTTACCCGCCCCTTGAGAACGATGTACATCTGATCATTATGTTCATCGGCCTGAATAATGATTTCATCCTTGCGGTAGCTGTAGACGTTGGTTCTGTTAAGCAACAATGATAGTTCCCGTTCGGTGAATTTGGCAAACAGCGGAATCCCCTTAACGATTCTCTTTGCAAGTTCAGGGTCAAGAATGCTGTGAATCATGGTATAGTTTCCCTTCGCACAGTCTTTGTATAATCCTTTCTCCTTGCTGTGCGGTGTGGATATCCATCGGCATGGTGGGTTTTCATCATTTTCGCGCCGCTTTTATCTCCTCCACTCCCGCTGTGGAGGCAATGGTGTTGAACCTGATTTCCGGTTCCTTGTCGAGCAGTTTCATTGCCCCGGTCAGAACACTGAAATGGGCGGACCTCAGATGGGTGCCCAAGTCCTCGCTGCTCTCCCACTCCTCCTTGAAGAAAATTATGTTATCGGTCTCGATATCCATGTAGCAATTGCAGCTTATGCACCCCTGCTCACGCCGAATCGGGCCGAGTATTGATTTAAAGGTCTGAAGGACCTCTTTCCTTTTTTCGGGTGGCACGGTTATAGTTATCGCGGCGTCAATCATGAGCTTTTTCCTTGGACATAATGTAAATTGTAAACAAAAAGGAATGGCGGGTAACTTTTTAAATCCGATCCACAATCGGGCCTCCAGAGCGAATAAGATTTCCCCTCTGGAGGCCGCTTGTCAGGTGAAAAACTACCCGAACCTGTTGATATCCTTTTCCAGGGAATCAAGCCGATTGGAAATGTCCATTCTCTCTTCTGGCGTAGAGGATCTGCCGTCTTCCGTCATCCGCAGATATTCTCTTCGAATGGAGTCAAGTCTGGCCTGAAACTCCCTCCCCTCCGTCGCCGGCAAGCGCCCGCTGGTTCTTCCATCGTCGATTCTTCTTTGGAGTATGACAATCCTGTCCCCATTCATCGGTGCATCAATCTTCACAGGACGGGAAAGTGCTCTGTTTATCTCGCCTCCAAGCGCATCAAGCCTTACATGAAGGTTATTCCATTGTTCCTCGGGTACCATTTTGTCTCTCAGTTCCGCATAGTCTGTCCGAATACCCTTCAGCGTCTTCAGAAACATCTGGGACTGATCAGGGGAAAGAGCGCCGGTTTTCAGCCCATCTCCGATCTTCTCCTGGATCACGACCATCTTGTTCTCGGCGCTTCTTTCAGAATCCGGCCACGTATGCATCGTGGCACAGCCCGAAAACAAGGCCAACCCAAAAACCATCCCCATTGCCAGAAAACTAAGCTTCTTCATTTCTCTCTCCTGTCTTTTGGATTAGCAGATTTGAGGTTCAGCCTCGTACCCTGTTTGCGATTGAACCATCTTCTGCGGCTGACAACCGACGTTTCGGCCGACTAAATCCGGCCCAGCACTAGCAGAATGATAATAATCAAAAGGATCAGGCCAAGTCCGCCACTCGGGTAATACCCCCACTGCCGGCTGTGAGGCCAGGTGGGCAGCGCGCCAAATAACATCAAGACCAAGACGACGATCAAAATAGTTCCCAACATAACGCTTCTCCTTGTCTGAGCGAACATCCTGCCCGGCGCACACCTTCACAGACATTGCCGGATTGAACGTTGAAGCTGTACCTTTAAAGGCGGCCTTTTCTTCGCCGCAACCTTCGCGGAATGAACAAGCCGTGCTCATGCTCTGCTTACAAAACGCAACTACTATGCCAGAGAATACCTGCTGATGCCCAGAGTTCAACCGCCTGACTTTACAGGGAAAAAAGAAAGGGGGTGAGGAGGGCACGGGATAATCCGTCAACGAAATCCGTCATGTTTAACATAACTGTCATATATGGCGGACAACGCTGAGGTTACTATGATTAAGTCTTATTCCAATTCCAACTCAAGGCGTGATCTTGACCATGTCTGCGGCGACTGATCGACGCACGATGCGTACTTTTGGAATCACTCTGGCATGCCTGCCTCGATTCAGACGATCCTGACGGGTATCCATTCGTCTTCACTGAACGAATAGACTGCGCACATCCGGTGATAACCATCCGCGATGACGACCTTGCCATTGCGGCCGTCTCTTACCAGCAGAATCGGGGACAACGGCTTCCCGTCTTTAATTTTTCCGCGGTCTTTCTCTATTTCAGAATTGCTGATCCCCAGCAATGACAACCCCGACGCCCTGAATATGTCCTTGGCCTTGAACTGTGATGCGGGCGCCGTCTTCAGTTTGCTCACGATCTCCTCGACACTCTTATCGTCATAGATGAGGCTTAAGTATGATTCTGCCGCCGGATAATTGTTTTCCCCGGGCTCGGGCAGCCATTTGATCTCGATCTGTTTGCCCATCACGCGCCTCCTTACCCTCTATTTGTTGATGATGACCCTATGGATTGACGCCGCATGGGCGAAAAAGAACCCTTTCGGACGGAAACTGGCTACGACATTTTAAGCCGGGCAAAGACCTGGATTTTCACCCCGGCAAGTAATAGCCCAAAAGCGATAGCCGCTGCAAATTCACCGGCGATAACCGATACAGGTAATGGCGCCATGGCAATTCCACGAGTAGCCAAGGCCGAGATGATAATGATGTCGGCAATAGAGGACAATACTACCCATAGTGTCGGGCGCAGGCCAAAGAAGTGTTGGCGGTCCCGTATGGCATACGTGGTTGCTTGACTGCCAAAGATGATCGCGACGACACAAAGAGTTCTCAGTGTTTCTTCTCCAAGTTGCAGCTCATATTTGCCAACAGCCAGGATAGCCGTGCAAAACGACAAAAAGCATGAACCCAGAATTGCACCTGCGACCGTTATCCTGCCGATTTGCCAGGAATTGGGCAGCGTCGATGGCCGCACCCTGTCAGTCGTTAAGGACATAGCCAAAAAGTCACCCGTGATCATCACGATGACCATGAGCATCGGGGTCAACACTGCGTGTCCTGTCATAACGAGACCGATTGCCAGAAGGAGCACTTGTCCCATCTTGTTGATGGTTGACCTCAGCGTGTAGCTCAGAATACGTTGAAAGGTGACTCTCCCCTCTTTTACTGCCGCGACAATGCCGCCAAGTCCCGCCTCCGTCAGCACAACGCCTGCCGCCGATTTGGCCACATCGGTAGCCGTCGATACAGCGATGCCGATTTGGGCCTGGCGCAGGGCAGGCGCGTCGTTGGCGCCGTCGCCGCACATTCCGACCGTATGCCTGTTATTTTGGAAGGCCTTGACGAGGTCATATTTCCCTTCGGGCAGGATGCTTGCGAATACCGCGAAATCCTCCGGTTTGACGCCGGCGGGAAGTGGTCCCGGCGGGCAGGCAGCCCCGTCCAACCCGACGGCATGTGCGACAACTGCCGCCGTCGCCGGCGCATCCCCCGTCACCATCACGGTGCGCACGCCGAGAGTCTTGAGTTCTGAGATGAGATCAATCGAGTCCGTCCGTGGCGGATCGCTGAGCGCGATAATGCCTATGATTTGCAGGGAAGTTGAAGTTCCCTTAGCTACCGCCAGGACTCTGTATCCCTGTTTTTCGAGTTCGTCGGCTATTCGGGCCGCAACGGGCGAAGGGGCCATGAGACCGATGACGGTAGAAAAGGCCCCCTTGATGATTCGTTGCACGCCACCCATAGGGTCTGTCGCTGTCGCTTCGGATGTTTTTTTAGCAGGGTCGAATGGCACAAAGGTGGCCAGTGTTGGCAATTCGGATGCTGGTTTCCCGCTGTGCGCAAAGGCCGACCGAATTGCTGTATCGACGGGGTCCTGGCCGCCATCGGAACTTGCCAGAGCTGCCATTCCGAGGACGAAGGCTTCGTCAAAACCAGCCATCGGCCGAATACTTGTGACCGAAAGCTCGTTACGGGTAAGTGTTCCCGTTTTATCTGAACACAGAACATCTATCGATGCAGCTTCATCCACAGCGGAAAGCCTCGTCGGCAGGACGCCCAACTTTGCCAGGGCGCGGGCTCCAAGAGCTGTCGCAAGAGTGAATGTTGCCGGCAACGCCACCGGTATCGCTGCGAGAATTGAAGTGAGCAGCAGGGGAATGACCTCGCTCCACGGCAGCGCATGAATGAAAACGTACACTCCCATCAGGATGATTATGACACCATTAAAGATAGCAAGG
>JBEKFJ010000051.1:0-14224 GCA_050013355.1 Oryzomonas sp. | reverse complement strand
GTTGATGGCGGGGTTTTTCCGCTTCGCTTTCGCAACAGCCGCCTCGATGTACCGGGCATCGCCGTCCCGGATGGCCCATGAATTCGTGTAGGCCCGGTAGACCGGGAAGCAGGCGATCACTTCGGTAATCGCCCGGGTCAGGCTGTTGAGGGTGAAGTCCCGTGTCAGCCGGTCCTTTTCGGAGATAGTGTTCAGGTAATGGCCGAGGGTGTTGACCTCCCCGGACATTGCGACCTGCATCACCAGTTTTTTCTTCTCGTACACCGCTTCCGGGAAAAGGGCGGCTCCCTGGATAAACCTGTCATAGATGCGGTCGAAGGCCTTGGCGTTTTCCGTGTCGATGAAGATGCCGTTCAGGGCATTGAGAAAGTCGTAGCCGGTGGTGCCGAAAACCGGCCACTCCTGCGGGAGTTGCTCCCCTTTCAGGAGGATCTTTTCGCCGACGACGTAGAACGGCTTGTAGTCGGGGTCGGCCGCGGCTGCTTCGTCGTAGTCCCTGGCGAACTGCGGCCCGGCCTCTTCAGCTTCTGCACCCTCCAGGACCCCTGAGGCGGCGAGGCCGAGCTGAACGAAACACCCCTTCTGCAACCTCTGAAGGTAGGAGGATGGGTCATAGAGCCCGTCCACATGGTCAACCCTCACCCCGGTCACCTTTCCTTCCCTGATGAGCCGCAGCAGGAGGGCATGGGTCTCCCGGAAAACGGCCGGGTCTTCCACCCTGATCGCCCCGAGGCTGTTGATGTCGAAGAACCGCCGGTAATTGATCTCCTCCGTTGCCACCCGCCAGAAGGAGAGCCGGTAGACCTGCTCGCCCAGGAGCCCGTCGAGCAGGTCAAAGCTGGCCGGCTCCCCCTTCGCGCCGTTGAAGGCAAGCACGTTTTCCGCGATGAAGCTTCCAATGGCGGGACTTTCCCCACAAAGTTGCATAAGCCGCCTCTTGACGACCTCCTTCTCGCGGTATCGCTCCTCCCGCTTGTCCGGGTCCTGTTCCGTGGTTGGGGGAAGGTGCTGGAGGGCGGTGATGATGCTCAACAGCTCCAGGCGGGCAGTTGCATCGGCGGGTTGCAGCTCCTCCAGACGCTCCAGGCGGTGTTCGAGGATCTTGAGGTACGTGGTCGGCTCTACCGGAAACCAGGCGTCGAAATAATGGATGGAGAACGCCCCTTCCTCGAAGACGAGGCGCAGTTCTCCCCGCTCCAGGACGGTTCCGTACTGGTCCCCCAGAAAAGGGAGGAGCACCTTGTTCCTGAGTTCCTGCTTGACCGGTTCCCAGTCGATGTCGAAGAAATAGGCATGGGGGGAGCACGGCCCGTTTTCCAGTACGTCCCGCCACCAGGCGTTATCGCACGTATCGATGCACATGTGATTCGGGACAAAGTCCATGATCTGTCCCATGCCGTGTTGCTGCAGTTCACCGCATAACCCCTGGAACTCCTCTTCTGTTCCAAGTTCCCGGTTCAAGGCGTTGTGATCGACGATGTCGTAGCCGTGTGGGCTGCCCTTTTTGGCGGCAAAACAGGGGGAGGCATAGAGATCGCTGATGCCCAGCCGGTCGAGGTAGGAGACGATCTCCCTGGCGGCGTTGAATGTGAACCCCTGATTGAACTGCAGCCGGTAGGTGGATACCGGTATTCTGAGACCCTTGTTGTTCATGGGTTTCCCTTTGCTGCCGCCAGTACTGCAGGTACATTGAAAAAAAGCAGTTGTCCCAGTTTTTTAACCGCTTCGCTCCAGGAAACCTGGCCGTTTTCCGCTCCGGCAGCGGACTGGAGTTCGGAAGCGCGGGATTGCAGCATGGTCCAGTACAAATTCTGAGTCTGCCAGAGATTCACCTCAAGTGGGAGTGACGCCATCGCTTCGACCAACAGGATGAGTTCGTTCAAACGCTGGGTATTTTCCGGTTCCTCCAGCAGTGCTGCCATCGCCCCTTCCGTCCTGCGGCGGATGATGAATTCAAGGGCCACGGTATCCACCACGACATCCCAGCTTTTGATCTCGTTGACACTCTCCATGAGTCTGCCTGCGTCAATCGTTTCCGAGGTGAACATCTTTCGCAGATTAAGATTGAGGGCCGTCTCGGCAGTGTTCATAAAGTAGTGCGGCACCGGCATGCCGGTTTCCCGCAAAAATCCCATCAGGCTTTTACTGTTTTCGTAGAGGGTTATGAACTTGTCTTCAAATTCCTGGAGCGTGCCGGCGATGATGAGGCGCAAAATGTGACGCTGTTCGTCCCGGAAAAGATCCTTGAGGGAGTAGTTGTGCATGCCGAAACGGGTGTCAATCAACCTGATTATTGCCGCGAAATCACCCGCATTGAAGGCGGTTACGGCCTCCTGCTTCTTGGCCTGGTACTCCTCCTCGCCGGAAAAGGAGCAGACACCGCAGTTCAAGGTATGACCGCCGAAATACAGGTTGCAGAAACTGATCCGGTCGGCTTTGCGGGTGATGGACGAGCGGATGAATATTTTTCCTACCGCAAGTCTCATCTGTCCGGCATGGAGTATCAGAAAATCCTCCCTGAGTGCGCAATAACTGAAGATATCGGTTGTCTCTCCGTACTCCTCGAAGATAAAGCTGACGGCGTAGTGCGCACCTACCTTGATCAGGTTGATAATAGCGGAGTTGACGTATTTGGCGTAGATTTCAGATCCGTTTCCCTGTTCGGGCAAATTGCTCACGGCCAGTGCCAGCCGTTCCAGAAAAAGGGCCTCGATATCCTGAATGCAGTAAATCTCCGCCAACTGCATTGCCCGGCCGGCATACTGGATGATCTGTACCGTTTCCATCCCCGACAGGTCGTCAAAAAACCATCCGCAGCTGGTGAACATGAGCATGGCATGTCGCTGCATCTCCAGCAGGCTGAGTACGGTTATGGACGCCTTTTCATCCAAGGAACGCAGGGAATGCCTGAGCAGGAAGGCGGCGATGTTTTCCTCGGAGCGGTCAAGCATGACCTCGATATATTCATTCCGCGCCTCCCAGGGGTCTTTCACGTAATCTGCCACGCCCTTCTCATAACCGGCAGCCACCTGCCCGTTGAGCCAATCCATGGCGTCCCGCAGCGGCTTCCGCCATTGCTGGTTCCAACCGTCGTTCCCGCCGGAGTTGCAGCCGCAGTCATTCCTCCAGCGCTCGATGCCGTGCATGCAGCTCCATGACGTGTTTTCTATTATCTGCACCTCATGGGTGGCCGGGCACAGTTTCAGGTATTCGCCATAGTTGGTCAGACGCGCCAGCTTGTTCACCTCAATGTGATTCAGCGCATGCCCCAGTGCCATCTCGCCAAAGGCATGGTGATGGCCGTAGGTTTCTCCGTCAGTGGCGATATGCACCAACTGCGGATGGGTACTGTTATCCGAAAAACCGGACATCAGGCGGGAGGCAAACAGTTCTCCACTGCTCAAAAGCTTTTCGAAGGCCACGGCTTGGGAAATGGGGCCGTCGTAGAAGAAGATGGTGATGCTTCGCCCCGAGGGCAGCCGGCAGAGGTAGGCCTGTGAAGGGTCGATACGTGAGCCGGCGACATCCTTCCACTTGCCGACTCCGATCCTCCGAACCCGTCCCGCCTGGTGTGGAGCGAGGATGGTGAAACGGATCTTCTCCTCGGCCAGCACCTCCAATGTTTCCATATCCACGGCGGTTTCCGCCAGCCACATCCCCTCGGGGAAACGCTGAAAGCGATGCTCGAAATCCCTGATTCCCCACCGCACCTGGGTCCGTTTATCGCGCGAGGTGGCCAGCGGCATGATGATATGGTTATAAACCTGGGCCAGGGCGGCCCCATGACCGGAGCGCCAGGTGATACTCTCCCGGTCAGCCGCCTGGATTGCCCGGTAGGTGTCGGGTGAATACCTTTCCATCCAGGAGAGGAGGGTCGGTCCGAAATTGAAGCTGATACGGGAATAGTTGCTGACGATCCCCATGATGCGGCCTTCGCCGTCCAGATTCCGCGAGGCTGTATTGGGGGCATAACACTCTGCGGTGATCCGTTCATTCCAGTCATGATAGGGATAAGCCGAATCCTGAATCTCGACGGACTCCAGCCAAGGGTTTTCCCGGGGCGGCTGGTAGAAGTGACCGTGAATGCAGATAAAGCGTTCCATCATTTTTCCTTTCTGTAGACCATGACGCCGAATGGGGCGAGCGTTGTGAATGTTTCCGGACGGGTAGTATATACGGTTACACTGCTGCCTGGCGGTAAGCTCCCCGTGGAATCAAGGAGAACATTCATGGTGCCTCCGACAAGCGACGGGCCTATCACGCGTGTTTGGTCACTGTAGTTGAACAGACAGATCATCCGGACATCTTCGACACTCCGGCAGACGACCAGCACCCTCTCCTCTTCGCAGGCAACAACCTGCATATCCTCCCTGCTGAGCCTGGCAAGAGGGGCGCATTCCCTGCGCATGCGGATCAGTTCGCGGTAGAAGTCGAACATGGCGCGGTGCTCGCCCCGATGGCGTTGTTCCTGATCCAATTTTGCCGAAAGGAAGGTTGCCTCTGACTGTGGGTCGGGAGGGGACCCCTGATGGGTAAATGCTGCGAATTCCTCCAGGCGTCCCTGCCTGACCGACTCCACCAACTCCGCATCCCCATGACTCACGAAAAAGGGAAACGGTGCCGATTCCCCATACTCCTCTCCCATAAAGAGCAACGGCACGTAAGGGGAGAGCAGCACCGTTGCGGCGGCGAGCTTGAGTTGCTGCACCGAAAGATGCTCGCCCGGCCGCTCACCGCGCATCCGATTGCCCACCTGGTCATGGTTCTGGGAAAACACCACCAATTTGTCGGGAGGAATTCCTGCCGAGGAACAGCCATGCCGCCGTCTTCGGTAAGCTGAATACTCACCGGACAGGACAAACCCTTCCTCGAAACCCTTGACCAGATGCAAAAAAAGGCCGAAGTCGCTGTAGTACCCAGTCCGCTCGCCGGTCAGGAGGGCTCGCAGGGCATGGTGAAAATCGTCGTTCCACTGGGCATCCAGACCATAGCCCCCCGTCTCCGGGGAGATGATCACACGGACGTCGTTCAGACCGCTTTCAGCGATAATGTGGACCCTTCGGCCAAGCGCCTCACCCTGCCGATGGGCAGCCTCGCCCAGTTCCCGAAGAATGTGCAGGGCGCTGAAATCGAAGATGGCATGGATGGCATCCAACCGCAGAGCATCAATGTGGTATTCGGTTATCCAGTAGAGGGCATTGGAGATGAAGTAGTGGCGGACCGGATCACTGTCCGGGCCGTCGAAGTTGACGGCGGCTCCCCAAGGGGTGCGGTAGCGGTCGGTAAAGTAGTGGCCGAAACTGTTCAGGTAGTTCCCTTCGGGACCAAGGTGGTTGTAGACCACGTCGAGAATAACCGCCATGCCCCTGGCGTGGCATGCATCTATCAGCCGCTTCAAGCCGTCGGGACCGCCGTAGCTGTTCTGCGGCGCAAAGGGGCACACCCCGTCATACCCCCAATTTCGTCCCCCCGGGAACTGGGCAACGGGCATCAGCTCAACAGCCGTTATCCCAAGCTCTTTCAGGTAGCCGAGCAAGGGGATGACCGCTTCGAAGGTCCCCTCCCTGGTGAATGTCCCGACGTGCAGTTCATAGATGACATACGCTTGCAGGGAGATTCCGGTCCAGCCTTGATCGTGCCATGGGAAGAGCCGCGGCTCAACGACCTGGGACACTTCGTGTACCCCATCCGGCTGATAACGCGATACAGGGTCCGGACGCAGGTCACCGTTATCCAGCAGGTAAAGGTATTGGTCGCCGTCAGCGATATCCTCAACGATACCTGAAAAGTAGCCGTCATCCTCCTCGTGCAGAGGTATGGTGGCGTCCCTTTTTCCGGACACCATTCTGAGCGCCACTGTTCGGACCTTGGGAGCCCAGACCCTGAAACGGGTGCCCCCCTGTTCAGTCACCTCGGCGCCGATATCGAGTTTCCAGGTGTTTTCCTTCACGAACCACTCCCGTCGCAACGTGAGATTCGGGCGATCTTTTCAGGAAAAGGACGTTATGCGTTATGAGGCATCAGGGATTCGCCCTGGGCGTTCACCGGCAGATTGCGGTTCATCGCAACCGAAACCCTTCAGGTTCATGATAAAACATACTTTATCTCCGGGAAGAGTCAATGGCCCCTCCCCCTAAAAACAAGATTGCGGGGGTAATGGTGCATGTTACGGCTAAATACGCAGGAGAGGGTAACCGAAGGACGGGTGAGGGAATAAGGAAGGGTTTTTAGCTCTATTGCAAAGGCTGATATGTCTAAACCGGACAACGCTGGAACTGAGTAGATTTCCGTTTGGGCAGGCCGCCGGTTTTCGTCGCTGCTAACTCTCTTTCAATTTGAATATCACCGGCACCTCAAAGATCAAAGGACTTCCATTTAATGATTCGGGAATTGCCGGGAATCGGGCAACGCTGGCAATAGCACGCACTGCGGCCTTGTCCAACAGGTTTTTACCGGATGACCTGGAAATATCCGTATCCTTGAGCACCCCATCCCGATCAAGGACAAAACGCACATGGACGGTCCCTTCCATGCCGCTCTTTCGCGCCATGACCGGATACTCCTTGTGACTCTCGATTAGGTTCCTGATCTGTGCCAGGTAGCCGGCGCGCTCAGCCTGCGCATTTCCGGAAGTTGCAGGCTGAGCCACTGCCGGATGGGAGGGGGAGATTGTCGTGAGCAGTTGGGTAGCCGCATGGTTACCCCCCCGGGCAGCGGGAATGGAAGGAAGATGAGGCGCAGACGACATGGCCGGGACCGGAACACCGGCAGGCATGACATGGTGATCGGCAGGGTTCGCTTCAATTCCGGCGGCGCGATGTGGCAGAGGTGAAGTTGTCACGAGAGGGGTCTCGCTGACAGTTGCCGGAATGGCCGGTACCGGATTGTTTGCGTTTACGGATGTATGGCCGGGGAGAGTTCGGTTTGCCTGCTTGAGCCTGGCCGCAGGCGCCGGCGAGAGGGCTATAGCATTGAGTTCCACGGTGATGAATCGTTCACTCGTGTCATGTTTGATCGTCTCGTAACGAATTGCCAGCAGGGCCATGCAATGGAAGATCAATGCGACCGCAAAAAAGCGCAGGAACAGGGTGTTGGCTGTGAATGGTTTGGGAAACAAGTCCATAGCCATAGCCGTTTCGATAAAATGTAAGGGGGTTGTTTGCCTCTGCATATTTACAATACTTTACCGGCCTAAAGGGTCCCTGTCAACCATCGTTAAGCGCATTTAACCCAGATTTTCCATTAGGGCACGAGATGCCGCCGAGGCATATTCCGAGTAGCTTGTCGTCCGGTTGACGAGGCAATAGCAGGGCTATTGGTGAGGAAACCGGGCGGCAAGATGCCGGAATATGTCCGGCAGGGCTCGTGCAGCAGCTTTGCTCCGCCTAATGGAATATCTGGGTTTAATCCAAGTGCACTCTCACGCCGGCCCATCCGGAGATAGGGGCTCCGGGGCTGAGGAAACGCTCGGTCTGGCCGGTAAAAAAATTGTTACTGACGGCCCCGAAGGTTTCGTACTGCCGGTCAAAGACATTGTTTGCCAGGGCGAACAGTTCGAGGTGTTTCGTGACCCTGTACCGCGTGTTGAGATTGACCACCACGTAGCCGGACACTTGCGGCAACCGGTTGTTGTCGTCCCCCCGCGCAAACTGGCTGGAGGCGTATTGCAGGTCGCCCCCCAGAAACCATCCCGGCAACAACTCATATTCGGCCCCGACGTTGATCCGATGCTCGGGGATGCCGGGGATGCGGTCGCCGGGACTGACCTCTTCCGGCCCAATGGCATTCTGCAGTGTCACCTGGTTCTCATAGGTAGCCCGAACAAAGCTGTAGTTGGCATACCAGTCAAGCCCCCCCTGCTTCCCCTTCAGCGCGGCTTCCAACCCCTGGCGCAGGGTTTTGCCGACATTCTGGTAAAATCCGTTGGAGAGGTTCCCGCCCGGAACGTTAATAAATAGGATGTCGTTACTGAGTTCGGTGCGAAAGGCCGCGAGGTTCCAGCGGAGCAGGTCACTCAGTTTTACCCGCACTCCCGTCTCCCACGTTCTTGCAACTACTGGTTTGAGAGGTGGATCGGAGACGAAACTGCTCGGCAGGGAGCAGGGGGCCGAGGGATCGGCACAGGTCAGTTCTACCGGGGTCGGCGCCCGCATCCCCTCGCTGTAGTCGGCGAAGAAGGTCAACTCCTTCAGGGACGCGGGAAGCGTGAAGAGCCGCGTAAGGTCGATCGTGAACCCGGCGGCGGGGTTGAGCCGCTCGAACGCATGGTCGCCGTTCAGCGCCGTGCCTTGCTGGTCATTGAGCCGGATTTCCGCTCGGTTCCAGCGGGCCGACAGGGTCAGGTGCCACCAGGGGGTGGGGGAGAAGGTATCGGTGGCAAAGAGGCCAAGATACTCGTTGGTGGCCACCACGTCGGTTAGTGGCACAAACGCACCGGCCGGCACGGCCACCGCGTTGACGGTTGCGCTCAAGGTGGCCGGCTGTTCGGACTGGGTGAAGTGGGTATGGCCGTACTCGTAGCTGGAACCCACGGTGAATTGATTCTCGCGCCGGAAAATCTTGCCGTTGTAACTGGTCTGAAGGGTCGCACCGGCGCCGTTTTGGGCCGTATGAGTGATGCTGTTGCTGCCCGCGGGCAGTGGGTTGCTGTTAGCGTCAAGGCACTGGTTCAGATT
Organism: Oryzomonas sp.; assembly: GCA_050013355.1. GTDB lineage: Bacteria > Desulfobacterota > Desulfuromonadia > Geobacterales > Pseudopelobacteraceae > Oryzomonas. The sequence continues at coordinate 5,549 of JBEKFJ010000051.1, read as the reverse complement.
AGAGAAGGTGGCACAGTAGTTGTTGGTATTGCTGTTGAAGGTATCGATAGCGTTCCCCCGGAAGTAGGTATTGCCCGAGAGTTCCCAGTTTGCCGTCAACTGTTGGTTCCCCTTGAGATTGATGAAATTGAGTGTGTTTTCGGTAATGTCCGGCGCGGTGTAGAAGGCGCTGCGGTTGTCCTTGAGGAAGCTCTCCGGGGTCGGACCGACCCCGTTCAGGCGGTTGTCGGCAAACGCATAGCTCAAATGGATATCGGTCGTTTCGGTCACCCGGCCGACCTTGCCGAACAGTTGGCGGATGGCGCTGTAGGAATAGGGGCGCCAGCCTTCGTCTTCAGCCAGGTTGCCGGTGACGAACCAGTCGAATGTGTCGTGCGAACCGCCGTGCTCGAACTCGAAGGCTTTGCGGCCAAAGGATCCCCCGGATGCTTCCAGGTGGGTTCCAGGGTGGCTGAAGCCATTCTTGGTGCGTATGGCGAGTGCTCCTCCCAAGGTATTGAGGCCGAACAGGGGATTGGAACCAGGGATGAGATCGATATCCGCGATAGCAGAGCGCGGGATAAGATCCCAGTTGACTATATCGCCGAATGGCTCATTTACCCTGACCCCGTCCTCATACACCGACAGGCCGATCGGGGTGCCGAGCAAAGGTGAGGCTATGAAGCCGCGGTAGGTAACATCAGGCTGGAACGGGTTGTTCTGCACCTCATTGATATGAACGCCCGCCATCGTCCGGTTCATGAACGTGGCCAGGTCCGGCGCCTCATGTCGGTCAATGGCGTCGCTGTCCGCTGACTGGATGTTGCCGGGCACCTTGAGCAGGGGTGTGCCGAGACTTGATAACGGCGTTGTCCCGACTACCTCGACTTCGGGTAATTCGAGGGGATTCTGGGGTGGTTTGGATCCGGCCTGATTCTCAGCGGCCGGCAACGTGACCGGCGTTATGACGCTAAGCGACACAAGCAGGCAAAGCACCTGAGCAATGGTCTTGACGAAGACTTTATATATATGCATAGCCGTATCGGCAGGGCCCCCGAAGGACCCCTGCCTTCAAGACGGGAACTGAAATTCTACAACAAAATAGTGAGAACCGCATCAAGTTGCGGAGCCTGAGAGGGAGCCAACAACGATAAAGCTTCAGCGTCCATCTCATTAAGATTGGTAGTGGTAGTGTATATGAGAAGGATAGTTGCTAAATTGTCCGCCGATGCCGGTGTCAATTTCGGTATTGGGAGTTGGCTTACCGTCACGGTGGAAAATGGTCCATGACAGACGGCACAATTGTTGGCAAAGAATGTAAAGCCGTCGAAAATCACGGTTAGCGAGAGGGGCTGTATGGCGGTTACCGCCTTCGAATCGGTTGCCATCACGGTGAAATTCACGATCTCGGCAGCGTTCGTCGGGACCAGGGCGGCGCTCGGCGTTCCGGAAATGACCCCGGTCGCTGCATTCAAACTCAGGCCTAAGGGCAGAGCACCGCTGGAAACAGACCAGGTATAGGGGGCGGTGCCGCCGGTGGCGGCAAGGGTCTGGTTATAGGCAGTTGTTGTAAATGTGGCTACCGGTAGTGGTGAAGTTGTTGTTATGGTCAATTGATTTGCTGCTGCGGTTACGGTAACGGATAATGCCATGGTTGCTGTATCAGGGCTTGCCGTTGGAGAAGCCGAATCAGTAACCATCACGGTGAAATTGGAAGTCCCTGCAGCGGTCGGCGTTCCGGAAATGACTCCGGTCGAAGCATTCAGAATCAGGCCTAAGGGCAGAGCACCGCTGGAAACAGACCAGGTATAGGGTGGGGTGCCGCCGGTGGCGGCAAGGGTTTGACTATAAGCGTTCCCCATAGTTGCACCGGGCAGTGATGCCGTTGTTACGGCCAAGGAGTTCACGGTTATCGAGAGTGCCATGGTGGCGGTTGCCGCCGGAGAGGCCGAATCGGTAACTGCTACAGAGAAATTAACGGTACCGGCAGTGGTCGGAGTTCCTGAGATAACCCCTGAGGTGCTGAGTGTCAACCCGGCGGGAAGTACGCTTCCGGTTGCAAGTGCCCATGTGTATGGAGCTTTGCCACCGCTGGCAACAAGGGTCTGGCTATAGGCCGTCGTCACCGATGCACTGGGCAGTGAAGCCGTTGTTACGGCCAATGCACCGGGGGCTGGAGCGGAACTGGAACCACCCCCACAACCGGCAAGGAAAACAATGCTACAGGAAACGCAGATACTGAAGAGGCAAACAAAAGTTTTGCAAAGATTTTTCATAGATAACCCCTTATTGCCTTTAATGTGTTTGTTCAGTTAGAGAAAAAAAGTGCTGATCTTAAATAGAAAGCTATAATTATTTCAAAATTTAGCATTAGATTGGTCAATGTCAAGTCATGGTAATTCTGAGCGAGTTCCTTGCGGCGGAACGCATCGCAACGGTCGCAAGAAGCAGTGCAAAAATCACGGGGAGCAGCTTCACGGCGTGGTGCCTTCTTTCGAAAGCTATGTGTCAATTGTAATGCTATAATAGAAACAATCAAGAAACCGTCGTACTTTAGTCACGTTTCTCGGCAGTTTTTCTCAAGTTATCCCCCGGCCTCAACCCGTAACACCGATTTCAAATCAAGGATGAAATCAAGACGGCGAGGATTGAGACGACGAAGGCGTACAGATAGTACGTTGAGGAGCCGAAAACGAGCCAACGCAGATAGCGCCTTGATTTGGAATTGGTATAACTGCAAAAATTGAGTCCTTTACATATTGTTAGATGATTGCTATATAGTAAAAATGAACTATTTATGCGAGTTTAGAAAACCGTTCCTACTGCCTGTGGCCCTGGTCTTGCTCGTCTTGCTTGCGGTTGCCGGCGTTGCCGTTGCCGAGCCGGCTGCGCAAGGGCAAGATGGTGTGGCAGGTCTTACCCGGCAAGAGGCTCTGCGACTGGGAGAGCAGATGTACCGGAAAGGGGTCCTGCCGTCGGGAGAACCCCTGAAAGCCCTGGTCCAAGGCGATATCCCCCTTGACGGGACCGTGTTCACCTGTGTGAGCTGCCACATGCGCGGCGGTTTCGGGTCGTTTGAGGGGGGGGTTTTGACGACTCCCACCACCGGAAAATATCTGTACCAGCCGGTTTTCAACCTTCGCCAGCTCAGTCCAGCCGAAAAAAAGACGGTCCCCCGATATTTCCAACCCCTGAATGAGGCCCCTCCCACCCGCCCGGCCTATACGGATGAAACCCTGCTGTTTGCCCTGCGGGGAGGTATTGATCCCACGGGGAGAAAGTTCAATAACGCCATGCCGCGCTATTTCCTCGATGAACGGGACAGCGCGATTCTCATCTATTACCTGAAATCCCTGGGGTCGGAGCAGCCTCCCGGGGTGACGGAGTCGACCGTCCGTTTCGCCACGGTGCTTACCGACGACGTGCCCCCTGAAGAACGGGACGAAATGGTGGCGACGCTGGACAATTATGCCCGGGGCCGCAACTTCATGGCTGAAAATTCCGACGTGCGGTCCAAACGCGGATTTTCCGCGGAATGGATGGATTTTGCCTATCGCCGCAAACTGTCCATAGTCCGCTGGGACCTGAAGGGGCCGCCCGAGGCCTGGCGTAGCCAATTGGAGGAATATTACCGGAAAGAGCCGGTATTTGCCCTCCTTGGGGGGATGACGAACGGCGAATGGCGGCCGATCCACGAGTTCAGCGAAGAACATCGCATCCCGTGCATCCTCCCCATCACCGATCTCCCCGTGATATCCGAGACCGACTGGTATACCCTCTATTTCTCCAAGGGCTTGTACCAGGAAGGAGAAGCCGCGGCCGGTTATCTTGCGAAGTCGGTTGCGCTCCCCCCGGAGAAGACCGTGGTGCAGGTATTCCGCGATTCACGTGAAGGGCGCGCCTTAGCCTCGGGGTTCCGGAATACCTGGCATGACCTGGACCGTCTCCCCCCGGTGGAAAAGGTGATTCGCGAAGGGGACGTGCTTACTAAAGAAGCCGTGCACCAGTTGCTGGAGAAGGAGAAGCCCTCCGTCCTTCTTCTATGGTTGGGCAATGAGGCCGTCCCGGCCTTGGAAGCCATCGCTTCCAACGGCAACCGGCCTGAGATGGTCTATGTTTCGGCGGGCCTGTTGAAAAAGGATCTCGGGAAACTACCGGACAGCATCCGGGACGCTACGTACATCACCTATCCCTACGCGCTTCAGGTGGGGGGGAAGCTGCTCAACGCGGGCCAGGCAACGGGAACGCCGGCTAGCATGCCTCCTGACCAAAGGATCTCTTCCGGGACCTGGTCGCTTTGGCTCGTCCTGAACGATGCGCTCATGATGCTGGGGACCAACTTCTACCGTGACAATTTTCTCGACAAGATCGACTGTATCCAGGACAAGCCATATCCGTATACCGATTATGAGCGCCTGAGCTTTGGTCCCGGACAACGGTACGCCGCAAAGGGATGCTACATCGTGCAGATGACCCGCGGGCCGAAGCCGGAGCTGGTGAAGAAAAGCGATTGGGTCATCCATTGAAAATCAAAGATCAAAGTTCAACACTCAACACTCATCACTCATCACTCAACGATCATCGATCAATCATTGTTGCGGTTTTTCAGTTTTTTTCTGCCGCATATTTTCGCGGAACGCGCGATCTTTTGCCTGAGTTTCCTCGTACATTTTCCGCTGTTCCGGGGTCAGGATTTCCTTGATCTTTTCGCGGGTCGCTTCGCGGATCTGCTTGAACCTTTCCAGCCTCTGTTCCCTTGTCAGCGATTTGTCTTCGCGCAAGGTCTTCATCTGCCCCAACTCTTCATCGATCAGCGCCTGCCTCTGTTTCTTCTGCTCCGGGTTCAGGGAGAGGGCTTCCTTCTTTTTAAGCTTTATGCCGGGCATTCCCCTGCGCATCTGGCCGGCCCCCTGGGTCTGGTCGGGGATTGCCGCTGTACCCTGGTCCTCCTGCGCCGCAACAGGCCCCCCATATCCAGTCATGCAGACAAACAGCAGCAATGCCGCACCACATATCCTGTTAACCATCCGAAAACCGAAACCAGGCATAGAAGCCTCCTTGTATCTTATCCGTTAAAGTAAATGTTTCAATTATTATAGGAACGTGATGCCGGATGCAATCAGCACCCCGTTTACCATGGTCCCCTCCACCTCGACCAATACGGCATTGGCAACACCGTTGAGAGAAATGGTGGCGCCGCTGACGGTGATCCCGCTTACGGTGAAGGTGGTCCCGTAAAGACCGGACACAATCCCTTGCACGGAGACATGGTCCCCGTTCTGCGCCGCAACCCCCTCATTAAGCGCAACCAGGCTTCCCGGCGTAACGAGACTCAGGCCCGGGGCATTGCCCGGGGTGAAGTTCGAACTCAACTCCTGTACCCTGACAAATTGACCGCTGGCAAAGTGTAGCGGCACATAAGCCGGATTCATCCCGGAATAATCTATCGACAGGTTGCCGATGGTGAACGACATGCCGATGGGGTCCACGTTGTCAACCGTTCCCCGTATCCCGAGAAGGATATCAGTGGACAGATCCACTCCCTGCGCCACAAGCTCGATGCGCGTCGC
>JBEKFJ010000050.1:0-14845 GCA_050013355.1 Oryzomonas sp. | reverse complement strand
ATAGCCAGAGTGCACATCGATTACCATGTCGATGTTGAAGGGCATTTCTACAGTGTCCCCTATCGATTGGTGCGGGAGCAGGTCGATGTCCGCTACACGTCAGCAACGGTGGAGTGTTATCCTGGCTGAAATCAGCAAAATGATTAACAACACCGAATCGCTACAGTTCGTATTGAAAAAGGTGGAAGAAGCTGTTGCGAAAATGTGCGCTACCGTCCCCGAGGACATCAATCTCAAGAAAACAGAGATGTCGATTCTGGAAAAAAAGATAAACAATTTCGTCAATTACATTGCCGAAGGCCGAAGCAGTAATGCAATCGCCGATTCCTTAACACTCTCGGAGCAAAAGATGAATGTGCTGACAAACGAAGTATTAATGCTGGAAGCGGCACGCTCGAAGGTATTTAAGACTCCGCCTATAGAATGGATTGCTGAACGGGTGTCTCACGTGAAGGAAGTCCTCGAAGAAAAGACCGTGCAGTCGGCCCTCCTGCTGCGCAAACTGCTGGGGCAAATTACCCTCCAGCCTGTTACTCCGGATATTGGGAGACCATATCTGGTTGCAACATCCAAACTGCAAACGTTAGCCCTGTTCGAAGAAAAAAGGCCCCGGAAGGGGCCTTTTTCACTTACATCCGAGCCAGAATCTGCGGAATCAAGCGTAACATGCCGAAATTCCACACTATTGGACACTGGTTCGAATGTATTCTATTGGTGGAGGCGCCGGGAGTCGAACCCGGGTCCGAAGAACCTACCATCTGAATTACTACACCGTTAGTCCGTTGCTCAATTTAACCGGCAAAATACGCACAGGACAAAGCATCCTGCCAGCGGTCCCGTAAGTTTTCAGGTTGCGCTACGGGCGTTGCGCATCCCAATCCGATAGTGAATGACGTCCCCTTCTTACCATCGGCATCTCGGTCAGGGACGCCTGCTAAGCTGCTAGAGCTACAGGAGTGTTATAATTGTCGGCAATTAATGCCGTTGCAGGTTTATTAAGGTCGGCCGCCTGCCCCGACCCGGTGCAACCCAGATATTCACTTCCCCGTCGAAACCTTTACGCCCCCCTTTCAAAAAAATCCGTTCCTAAAACCGCAACCTTGCCCTCAGGCCCTGTTACGCGCCTTCAGCGCCTGGGACAACTCGCGCTGCGTATCCTTCTTCTTGAGGTCCTCACGTTTATCGTACAGTTTCTTGCCTTTGGCAAGGCCAATCTCCACCTTTACCAGGCCATCCTTGAAATAGAGCCTAAGCGGTATGGCCGAATACCCCTGCTCCCTGATCCTGCCGTACAGCCGGCTGATCTCCTGGCGGTGCATGAGCAGCTTGCGCTGGCGGTCCGGTTGATGATTCGCGCGGTTGCCGAAGTCGTACGCCGAGATGTGCAGGTTATGCAAAAAGGCCTCCCCTTCACGAATCAGCATGAAGGAGTCGGTCAGGTTGACCTTGCCGGCCCGCAGCGATTTTACCTCGGTCCCCTGAAGCACCATCCCCGCTTCAAGCTTCTCCTCGATAAAATATTCATGGTAGGCCTTCTTGTTGCTGCAGATCAGCTTTTCACCCATAGTTAAAATTATAGCAAAACAAACCATGAAAGGGAAACCATATCCTGCGTCGCGGAACGGTAATCCCGGAAAAAGCAGTTGTCAAGAGCCGTTTTCGCCTTTTTGAATTGTTGCAATGACTCCGTTGACAATCCCCCGACAAGTGCTATCATAATATTAAAGGAAGTAAAATGTTCTTTGAAAACCTCTGGGTTGCAGGTCAGGGAAGCAACACTGAAGACCGCTGAAACCATGGAGAAGCGGTAGGTCTCCTTGAATGAAAAGGGATTCAAGCGGTGGGATGAGAGGACGGTAATCCGGAGAATACAGCCGTTACGGACAGAGCACGACAAACAGTTGAAAAAGTTCGCCAGGACGCCTCATTTCAGCATGAAGGAGGCAGGTCAACATAGTGTGACGCGAGAGATACCAACATCGAAGGAGGCGCCTGAAATCGACGCAACTCGAAAGACTCAGGAAGAGGACGGCTGTATGAGAAAAGGCCCGCCGGAATATCCGGCGGGCTTTTTTGCATTCTGTGGTGGCTATTTTCTGAACTCGACCGGCAATCCGGCCTTGTTGGCGGCGTCGTTCAGGTCGTTGTATGCCTTGAGGGCTTCATTGTACCGTTGCTGCGTTTCCTTGAACTCCTGGGGAAGCGCCTGCACACGTTCCATCGATACCCCGACAGGTTTTTTGATGAGTTCCTCCAGTTGCAAAAGCTGGCTTTCCAGTTGTTTGTAGTCCGCCTCACGGGTCTTGAACTCCTGCTGCCAGGTCTCGGCCTTTTTCCCGCCGTACAAGCCGCTGCCGGATTCCGCCCCTGGGGCGCCGGGTGTGCCCGTCCTGGACGTGACTGGCTGCGCAGGCTGCTCTCCCCCGCTCCTCCCGGTGTCGGCCGGGGTCGGCGCGGCATCCATGTCCCCCAGCTTGCGGACCTTCTTGCGGTACTCTTTCGGCACGCTGGAATAATCGTCGCTGAAGTTGACGGTGCCGCTTTTGTCGGTCCAGGTGTAGGTTTCAGCCATAACCGGCAGCGACCGGAGCAGCATCACCACCGCCACAAGCGCTACAATTCGTTTCATGTGTTGTATCCCCTCTCTTCTTAATACCGGAGGCAATTGAACATATCAATGGTAGGGGCGGCGCTTGCTCCGCCCAAATGAGGCGCGGCAAGCAGCGCCCTTTAGGCCCCAGTGGGTCCTACATCATGGGTTATTACCCCGGAGGCCAGGTAAAATGCCGCCCCGCCAGGAGGTGAAAATGGATGTGGAACACCGATTGTCCGACCCCTTCGCCATTGTTCTGCACCATGCGGAAGCCGGAATCGGCATATCCCTTCTGACGGGCGATTTCGCCCGCCTTTCTGAAAACATAACCGACAAGGGCGTCGTCCTGCCCGGTCATGTCGAGACAATTGACAAGATGCCTCTTTGGCAGAAAGAGCAGGTGCAGGGGCGCTTTGGGCGCAATATCCTCGATGACGAGGATCTGGTCGTCTTCAAACACCTTTTTTGACGGTATCTCATTGCGAATGATCTTGCAGAAGATGCACGCTTCCATGGTCTATCCCTCCGAAACCTCAAGCAGTATCAGAAACTCCCGGTTGCCGTCCGCCCCTAGGATGGGTGAATCGCACACCCCGCACACCAGGAGGCCAAGCTCCGTTGCAGCCTGCCGGACCCCTGCGACGGCCTTTTCGTGGGCGGCCGGATCGCGGACGATGCCCCCCTTCCCCACGTCGCCCCTGCCCACCTCGAACTGCGGTTTGATCAGGGCGATGATGCGGCCGCCCGGCCTGACCAGCCCGACCACGGCCGGAAGAACCTTGCCCAGCGAGATAAAGGAGGCATCGATGACCGCCACTTCCGGCACCTCATCGAGCTGATCCGGGCCAAGATACCGGATATTGGTCTTTTCAAGGCAGATGACCCGCGGGTCCCGGCGCAGCTTCCAGGCCAGTTGGCCATACCCTACATCCACCGCAAAGACCTTGCGGGCTCCGGCCTGCAACAGGCAATCGGTGAATCCGCCGGTGGATGCGCCCACATCCAGGGCAACGAGACCGCTGACATCGACGCCGAATTCGTCCAGCGCCTTCCTGAGTTTGAGGCCGCCCCGGCCCACATAGGGAAGGATTTCCCCCTTGATGCGGATCTCCGCATCGGCCGCCACCTGCTGTCCGGCCTTTTCGGCGGCGTGGTCTCCCACCACCACCTGGCCGGCCATGATCAGGGCCTGGGCCTTTTCACGCGAAGGGGCCAGGCCGCGTTCGACCATCAGCTTATCCAGGCGTTCTTTTACCGCCATTTCCGGAATCCATTCGTATGATATTTTGTGTCCCGGAAGAGCCGCAGGCTGTTCAAAAATGGTCAGATCGTCGCACCCGCAGTATAATCGCCTCCGGCGATTATCGGTGACGAAGCGCAGCGGAGTTCATCCCGTAGGGACAGAACCGGTACGGTTCTGCTAAAAGCCCTGCGGAGGCGTAGCAGCGCTACGCCGCACGAAGGGGCTTGCGAGGATGGCGGCGAGATGGCTGTTTTTCAACAGCCTGTTAACCTACGAGTTCGGACTTGGTGAAGATGGCCTTCAACCAAAACCCCTCGGCCTCGATATTCTCCCGCCCCCCCTCCTCGCGGTCAACCAGGGTGACGATGCCCAGAACCTTCAGCCCCTCTTCTTCCGCCCGGCGCACGGCCTTCATGGAGGAACCGCCGGTAGTGACCACGTCTTCAACGATGACCACGCCGGTTCCCGTCGGCAGATTCTTGCGCCCCTCCAGCCACTGGCCGGTGCCGTGCCCCTTGGGCTCCTTGCGGATGATGAAGGCATGCATCCTTGTGCCGTCGAGATGGGCGGCAATGGAGGTGGCCGTGGCGATCGGATCGGCGCCCAAGGTGATGCCGCCCACCGCTTCGACCCCTTCCACACCCTTGATCGCCTCGTAAAACAGCCTGCCCACCAGAAAGCCCCCTTCTGCGTGCAACGTGGTCTGCTTGCCGTCAAAATAGAAATCGCTCTGCCGGCCCGAGGCCAGGGTCACGAGCCGTTTTTCATAGGACAGCTCCAGGATGATCTTTTTCAACGCTTCGCGGTCATTCATGTTCGCTGTACTCCTCTTCGAAAAGTCCCATCTGCGGTTTCAGAACCGGTTTGGGGAATGCTACCGGGTAGGTCCCGGCAAAACAGGCTTTGCAAAAGCCGGTATTCTCCATGCCGACCGAATTGACCAATCCCTCTTCGGACAGGTAGCCCAGCGAATCGGCGGTGATATAACGGCAGATCTCGTCGATGGTGTGTGAGGAGGAGATCAGTTCCTTGCGGTTGGGGGTATCGATGCCGTAATAGCAGGGATAACTGGTGGGGGGCGAAGAGATGCGCATGTGCACCTCCTTGGCCCCGGCGTTGCGCACCATCTTGACGATCTTGCGCGAGGTGGTGCCGCGCACGATGGAGTCGTCGATCACCACGACCCGTTTGCCCTTGAGGATCTCCCGTACGGGGTTGAGCTTGATCTTGACCCCGAAATGGCGGATGGCCTGGGCCGGCTCGATGAAGGTCCTGCCCACGTAATGGTTGCGGATCAAGCCCATCTCGAAGCGGATCCCGGATTCCTCGGCATAGCCCATGGCGGCCGGCACGCCTGAGTCGGGAACCGGAATGACGACGTCGGCGTCGATGCCGTGTTCCCGGGCCAGTTGCCGGCCCAATTCCTTGCGGGCCAGGTAGACGTTCTTGCCGAAGATATAGGAGTCGGGCCGGGCAAAATAGACAAATTCGAAGATACAGGGGGTCGGTTCGATCTTCCTGAAGGGAAACAGGGACTTCAGGGTGCCGTCCTTGGTGCAGACGACCATCTCGCCCGGCTCGATCTCCCGCACGAACTCGGCCTCGATCAGGTCCAGGGCGCAGCTTTCCGAGGCAACGACCCAGGCGTCACCCAGTCTGCCCAGGCACAGGGGGCGGAAGCCGTTGGGATCGCGTACGGCGATCATGCGGCTCTCGGTCAAAAACAGCAGGCAGTAGGCCCCCTTGATGCGGTTGAGGGCATCCACGATGCGGTCCACCAGCGAATTGGTTTGGGTGATGGCCAGGAGGTGGATGATGATCTCGGTGTCCATGGTGGTCTGGAAGATGGAGCCGTAGGCCTCCAATTCGGCCTTGAGCAGGTGGGCGTTGACCAGGTTGCCGTTGTGGGCCACGGCAATGGAGCCCCGTGAGTAGTCCACCATGATCGGCTGGACGTTCTTTTCCACCGAGGCGCCGGCGGTGGAGTAGCGGACATGGCCGATTGCGGACTTTCCGGGCAGTTTCTTGAAGATCTCCTGGTTGCCGAAGACATCCGCCACCAGTCCCATGCGCTTGTGGGCGTGCAAGGTCGTTCCGTCCGATGAGACGATGCCGCAGCTCTCCTGTCCCCGGTGCTGGAGGGCATACAGCCCCAGATACGTCAGGTTGGACGCCTCTTTATGATTGTAGATGCCGAAAATGCCGCATTCTTCGTGTGGCCGGGTAAGATTCATGAATAAAGGCTCCGTTTTGCCACAGAGACACAGAGGCACTAAGAAAGGCGGGAGAGAAAACAAAACATTTAGTTAATGGTTTTCTCTGCGTCTCTGTGGCTCTGTGGCAGAATTATCCTAGTAGGTGTTCCCTCACATACTCCGCCGCGTTGCGGAACAGCTTCAGCCCGTCCCCCTCTTCCGGCAGCTCTTCCCGGGTCCAACGGGGGTGGTGGGTGTAATGCACAAAGGCCTCGGGATGGGGCATCAGCCCCATCAGGCGGCCGGTCGGGTCGCACAGCCCTGCAATGGCGTGCTGGGCCCCGTTGGGATTCAGGGGAAACTCCATGGTCGCAGCCTCGTAATCCGGGCCGGAATACTTCAGCACCGCCAGGTGCTCTTGCTCGATCCGCTCCAGGGTCGCGGCCCCGTCGCAGAGGAATTTCCCCTCGCCATGGCGCATCGGCAGGTAGATGCCGCGCCCGATCCCCCTGGTGAAGACGCTGGGCGAGGCAGGATCGGCCTTCAGGTACACCCAGCGGTCCTGAAAGCGGCCGCAGTCGTTGAAGGTAAGCGTTGTGCGCTGCGCCAGGTAATCGCCGTCAAAGCCGGGCAGCATGCCCATCTTGACCATAAGCTGAAACCCGTTGCAGACACCCAGGATCAGCTTGCCGGCAGCGATGAAGCGGGTGAACTGCTCCACCAGCTTCTCACCCGTACCGGCGACGCCGGCATGTTTCAGGCGGTTGGCCTGGGCCTTGGCGCTTCCCAGGTCGTCTCCGTCCAGAAAACCGCCGGTCAGGTTAAGGAAATGGAAGTCGTCCAGCCGGAGCTCGCCGGAGAGGATCTCGGCGATATGGGCGATGACCGCCTCGTCGAACCCGCCCAGGCGACAGGCATGGGCCGCCTCGGCCTCGCAGTTGGTGCCGTTTCCGGTGATGACGATGGCACGGGTCTTTTTCATGTCACAGCTCCCTCAATGTCTTCTGCCAGGCTTCCTTCAACTCCGCCAGCCCTGCCTTGACGACGGGAGCACCGGAAAGGCCGGCAATGGTCACTACCGGCTCCGCGGTCACCACGCCGATGGAGGCGAAACAGTTGCCGCTCATGACCGACTCGAATCTGTCCCGTTTGTCGGGATGGACCGTGACCAGGTGGCGCGATGCCGATTCGCTGAATAACAGTGCCACATCGGATCTAGCCGCCACGTCCCCCTTCCAGAGCACCCGGGAGAGGTCCAGACTGGTGCCGTACCCCCCGGCAAAGGCCGACTCGGCCGCTGCCACGGCCAGGCCGCCGTCGGAAAGGTCGTGGCAGGAAGCCACCAGACCCTGCATGACCGCCTGGTGATAGGCCTGGTAACGCCGGTAGGCCCGGTCGGTGTCCACCAACGGCACCTTGTTGCCGATGGCGCCCTTGAGGGCGAAATACTCCGAACCGCCCAGTTCGTCGCCGGTCTTGCCCAGCAGGAACACGATGTCGCCGGGCCTTTTCACGTCCATGGTGACGGCCCTGCGGGCGTCCTCGATCTTGCCGATCACCGAGAAGAGCAGGGTCGGCGGGATGGATATCTTGGTGGAGCCGTCGTAGAAATCGTTCTTCATGGAATCCTTGCCCGAGATCAGGGGCAGGTTGTAGGCCATGCAGATGTCGTACAGCGCTTGGTTGGAGCGCACCAGTTGGGCCATCTTGTAGGGGCCGTCCGGGGTCTTTTCCGACAGGACCGGGTCGCACCAGCAGAAGTTGTCCAGGCCGGCCACCAGGTCGAGCGAGCCGCCCACGGCCACATAGTTGCGCAGGGCCTCGTCGATGGCGTTGGCGGTCATGTGGTAGGTGTCGATGTCGGAATAGCGCGGACAGATGCCGTGGGCAGTCACCACCCCCTCGAAGGAGTCCAGGATCGGCCGCACCACGGCCGCATCGGAGGGGCCGTCGTTGGCGATACCGCTGAACGGCTTGACCACCGAGCCCCCCTGGACCTCGTGGTCGTACCGCCGCACCACCGACTCCTTGGAGCAGATGTTGAGCGACGAGAGCAGGGCCGCCAGATCGTCGGAGTAATCACCCTTGACCTCCACAGCCGGCTCTGAATGCCGGGGCGGCTCCCATTTGGCGGTCAGTTGCATGGGGGGCAGCCCCTCGTGCATGAACGCCATCGGCAGCCAGGCCACGGTGCGGCCGTCGTAGAGCACATGAAATACGCCGTTGTCGGTGAACTCGCCCAGCACCGTGGCCTCGACGCCGAAACGTGCGGCCATGGCCAGGAACTCGTCGATCCGCTCGGGCGGCACCGCCAGGGACATGCGTTCCTGGGCTTCGGAGATGAGGATCTCCCACGGGTTAAGGCCGGGATACTTGAGAGGCGCCTTTGCCAGGTCCATCCGGCAGCCGCCGCACTCGCCGGCCATCTCCCCCACCGAGGAGGAAAGCCCACCGGCGCCGTTGTCGGTGATGAAGCGGTAGAGCGCCTTGTCCCTTGCCCGGATCAGGAAGTCGAACATGCGCTTCTGGGTGATCGGGTCGCCGATCTGCACCGCCGTGACCGGCGAGTTCTCGTTCAACTCTTCCGACGAAAAGGTCGCGCCGTGGATGCCGTCCTTGCCGATGCGGCCTCCGGTCATCACGATCAGGTCCCCTGGCTGGATTGACTTTTCATAGCCCGGTTTGCCGTTGATCTCAAGCGGCATGATCCCGGCCGTGCCGCAGAACACCAGCGGCTTGCCGGCGAAGCGCTCGTCAAAGACCAGCGAACCGTTGACCGTGGGGATGCCGCTCTTGTTGCCGCCATGCTCGACACCCTCCACCACCCCTTCGTAAATGCGGCGGGGATGGAGCAGGCGCGCGGGGAGCGTTTTTTCGTAAAACGGGTCGGCGAAGCAGAATACGTCGGTATTGAAGATCAGCTTGGCCCCCTGGCCGGTGCCGAAGGGGTCGCGGTTGACGCCGACAATACCGGTCAGCGCCCCGCCATAGGGGTCCAGGGCCGACGGCGAGTTGTGGGTTTCCACCTTGAAGACCAGCGACTGCTTGTCGTTGAACCGGATCACCCCGGCGTTGTCCTTGAAGACCGACAGGCAGAAGTCCCGGTCGCCCAGCTTTGCGCGCACATCACTGGTGGTACGCTGGATGAACGATTTGAACAGGGATTTGATCTCCTGCTTGTTGCCCTGTTCATCCTCGTAGTGCACCGTGCCGGAAAAGATTTTGTGTTTGCAGTGTTCCGACCAGGTCTGGGCCAGGCATTCCAGCTCCACATCGGTCGGCTTGGCGCCCAGTCCCACCGCGGCGCGTTCCGCCGCCACCCGGGGGTCGCGATAATGGGCCTGGATGATCCGCATCTCTTCCAGGGTCAGGGCCAGCACCCCCTCCTTGCTGATCCGCAGCAACTCTTCGTCGGAGACGTTCAGATCGATTTCCCTGACAAAGGCCTTGATGTCGGCCAGCACCTTGGGGACGAGGGGCGAAAAACCGCGCCTGGCCATGAAGTCAGCCGCAGAAAGCACGCTGTAGCGCTGGATGAGGGTATTGCACAAAAGGCCGGTGGCGATCCGCTCCACGTCGGACACCCCAAAGGCGCCTTTCAGAAGGTACTGCACCGAATAGTATACCCCACAGCCGGCGGCGAAGGGGCGGCCGGTCAGGTATTCGACGGCTTCACGGGCGGTACGCCCCACGTTATCGGTCACGCCGGGACGGAAGCCCACCTCGACGGCAAAATCAAAGCCGGCCGCCAAGGGCCGATCGATGCTCCACACCTGGATCACCGGGTCGCTGAACGGACCGGCTGCGGCCTGCCGGAGCTCTTCCTGTGCAAGGGTGGCATCCACGGTGTAGACGTCGATGGTGCGGACCTCGTCGACCGGCAGGTGCAGAAAATGCTTGATCTCCCGTTTGATCCGTTCTCCGCGGGCGTCGCGGACGCTCTCCTTCAGGGCCGCTTCGATTCTGTGCGCCATATCAGTGTGTCCCTTTTTCCATGATCACCGTCCTGATGGGGAACGGGATGTCAATGCCGTTTTCGATAAAGCGGCGAATGATCAGCGAATTGATCTTATCGGTGGTGCCGAACAGCCCTGAATACTCCTCCACCCAGAAAAACAGCGACATTTTCAGGGCCGAATCGCCAAAGGAGACAAAATATGCCTCCGGCGCCGGGGCGCGCAGCACATCCTCCACCTCCAGGGCCGTGGCCACCAGGAGCTCCTTGACGCGATCCGCGTCGCTGCCGTAGGCCACGCCGATGTTGATGCACCCCTTGGCGCGGACATCCGGGAAGGCCTGGTTGATCAGCATGGTATTGCACAGGTCTGAGTTGGGGATGATCAGCAATTGGTTGTCCAGGGTCTTGATCCTGGTGCAGCGCAGGCCGATATCGGCCACGTCCCCCACCTGACCGCCCGCCAGTTGGATACGGTCGCCGATCCTGAACGGCCGGTCCAGCATGAGGGTAAAACCGGAAATCATGTTGGCCAGGGTATCCTTGGCCGCCAGGCCGATAGCCAGCGAGCCGATGCCGAGTGCGGTGACCACCGAGAAGATGTCGTAGTTAAAATGCTTGAGGATGAAGATCAGCGCCGTGCCCATCAGAAACAACAAGGTCAGTTTTTCCGCAATCGGGATCATGTGCCGCGAGATAAGGGCATCGCTGTTATTCTGCTGACCCGCGATATACCACTGCAACAATTCGTCAAAGACGTGGTAGACCAGGCTGAAGACAATGACCACCAGGGCGATGAAGAGTGCCCCGGACAGGACCACTACCAGTTTTTCATGCAGCGGCAGGGAACGGATCGCCAGATAGATGCCCAGCATGACCAGAAGTCGCGAGACATGGGGGGTGACCCGCTGGAGAATGCGGTCGTTCAGGTCGGTGCTGGTGAAGGCGGCCAGCCGTTTGCCCCATTTGTTCAGCACCAGGACGATCAGTTGGGCCAGCATCCAGAAAAAGGCCAGGATCAGCAGCGCGCACAGGATCTCCTTGGCCCAGAACAGGATGGGGCCGTCCGCGTCCTGCGGCCGGAAGAGCGCTTGGACAAAAGATAGGATTCTAGTATTCACCGAAGACTCGCTTGAAGATGGTATCGACGTGCTTGAGGTGGTAGTTGAGATCGAACGACTCGCGGATCTTGGTCTCGCCCAGGGCGCCAACCACATCCTGATCGGCCAGCAGTTCCTCCTGGAAATCCTTGCCTTGCTCCCAGACCTTCATGGCGTTGCGCTGTACCAGGCGGTAGGCGTCCTCGCGCGACACGCCCGCCTGGGTCAGGTCGAGGAGGATCTTCTGGGAGAAGACCAGTCCCTTCATCTTGTTGAGGTTGTCCAGCATATTCCCGGGATAGACCACCAGGTTCCTGATCAGGCCATTGAGGCGGCGCAGGGAGAAGTCGAGCGCCACCGTGGCATCCGGACCGATGTAGCGTTCCACCGAGGAGTGGGAGATGTCCCGCTCGTGCCACAGGGCCACGTTTTCCAGCGCCGGTATGCACATGGAGCGGATATAGCGGGCCTGCCCGGTCAGATTTTCGGAGAGGATCGGGTTGCGCTTGTGGGGCATGGCCGACGACCCCTTCTGCCCCTTGCTGAAGAACTCCTCCGCCTCCAGCACCTCGGTGCGCTGCAGGTGGCGGACCTCGACGGCGATGCGCTCAAGGGACGAGGCGATCAGTGCCAGGACGCAAAAATACTCGGCATGACGGTCCCGGGGGATGACCTGGGTCGAGACCGGCTCGGGCGTGAGCCCCAACTTCTTACAGACGTACTCTTCCACGTAGGGGTCGATATTGGCGAAGGTGCCGACCGCCCCGGATATGGCGCCGGTGGCGATATTCTCCCGGGCCGCGGCCAGACGCCGGCGGTTGCGCTGCATCTCGGCAAACCAGGAGGCCAGTTTGAGGCCGAAGGTGACCGGTTCGGCATGGATGCCGTGGGAGCGGCCGATGCAGACGGTATCCTTGTGTTCCAGGGCTCGTTCCCTGATCGATGCGAGCACCATGTCCAGGTCTGCCAGCAGTTCGTCGGCGGCCTGGACCAACTGCACGGACAGGCAGGTGTCCAGCACGTCGGAGGAGGTCATCCCCTGGTGGATGAAGCGTGCCTCAGGCCCCACATATTCGGCCACAGAGGTAAGGAATGCGATCACGTCGTGTTTTACCTCGGCCTCGATGGCATCGATGCGGGCGATGTCGAAGTTCCCCTTTTCGCGGATGACCGGCACCGCCTCCTTGGGGATGACGCCCAGTTCAGCCTGGGCCTCGCACGCCAGGATCTCTATCTCCAGCCAGATGCGGAAGCGGTTTTCAGGTTCCCAGATGCGGGCCATCTCGGGGCGGGTATAACGAGGTATCATGTATCCTCCGGGCGGAAACGGTCTTTTTCCGTTCTGGCCTCGGCTATCTGCGGCCTTGCTTGTGCGACGTACCGAGTGGTACGTCTCCGCGCAATTCCTTGATATCCAAACCCAGAACGAAAAAATCCGCGTTTCTAAATATGTCTATGGGTTAAACTTCCAAGACTGCGCTTGCGCTGTACTGGTCGCCTATCACGATCCGGGGGGCGCAGACGTTCTGGTCGCGCAGAAAGGCTTCGGTGGTGCGGACCACGTGGTCCGGGTGGTTGTTGATCTCGGACAGGTGGGCCATCACCAGAGCCTCCAGCCCGGCATGGGCCAGTTCGAACAAAAGCTCCAGCGATTCCTCGTTGGAGAGATGGCCGTGGCGCGACTTGATACGCTGCTTCAACTCCCAGGGATAGGGGCCGTTCATCAGCATCTCCACGTCGTGGTTCGATTCCAGGTTCAGCGCCCGGCAGCAGCGCAACTTTTCCGTCACCAGCCGGGTGACGATCCCCAGGTCGGTGGCCGAGCCGCAGCGTCCCTCCCGCGACTCCAGGACAAAGCCGACCGGGTCGCAGGCGTCGTGGGTGATAGGGAACGGATCGACCTCAACATCGCGAAGCGACAGGGCGCAACCGGCCTCGAACTCGATCAGGTGCGCCTTGCGCAGGTATTTTTCCGCCTTTTTGCATACCAGGTGACTGGCGACCACCGGCACCTTGAACCTGCGGGCAAAAGCCCCCACACTCCGGATATGGTCGATATGTTCGTGACTGACCAGCACGGCATGGATACGGGCGGCATCGATCCCCTGGGCCTCCATGCGCAGCAATGTCTCGCGCAGCGACAGCCCCACATCGATCAACAGGCGCGTGTCGCCGGTTTCGACGTACAGACAGTTTCCCTTGCTGCCGCTGGCCAGCGAACAGATTTTCACACGGACCCCAGGATTCCCGGACTGACGAAGCTCATGTCCCGAAAGACACAACAAACTGAATGGATGTAGAGTTATGGTTAACGCACGATGGCGTTTATGCGGCTTGATGATAACCTATATTTTATACTCGAAGAGCGGAATAGTTTCAAGGTTAATCATGGCAGTAGTGTTACACTCTTTTGCCACTGAGTCACAGAGGCACAGAGGTATCTCAGGGAATAATCTCTGTAAACAAAACCTTGCGGCCCTACGATTTGCAAAAGATCGTCCCCAAAGATTTCTTTGTGTCTCTGTGTCTCCGTGGCAAATGTTTGTAGGCCGTTTACCCCCGCGGATGGATCTGTTGGTGCAACCGTTTCAACCGCTCCCGGGTAACGTGGGTGTAGATCTGGGTGGTGGAGAGGTCGGCGTGCCCCAGCATGATCTGCACACTGCGCAGGTCGGCGCCGTTTTCCAGCAGATGGGTGGCAAAGGAGTGCCGCAGGGTGTGGGGTGAGATGCTCTTGCGGATGCCGGCCATCAAAGCCCGTTTTTTGACGATGTTCCAGAATGCCTGGCGGCTCATGTCCGCGCCCAGGCGGGAAAGGAAGAGAAAGGGGTTAGCCCCCGGCGGGTCGAGTTTGGTGCGTACAACAGCAAGATACGTCCCGACCTTGTCGCGGGCCGACTCGCCGATCGGCACCAGACGTTCCTTGTTGCCCTTCCCCACCGTCATCAGGTAACCGGAATCCAGGTTGACCTCCCGCCGCTTGAGGCCGACCAGTTCCGAAACCCGCAGGCCGGTTGCGTAAAGCAACTCCAGCATGGCCAGGTCGCGGACGTTCTCGGCCGAGGTGCCTGCGCAGGCGGCAAACAGGGTATCCACCTCCTGGGCCGTGAGGAACTCCGGCAGCTTGTGCAGGATGCGGGGCGCTTCGATAATCGAGGTCGGATTACTTTCGGCGTAGTTCTCCACCATCAGGAACCTGTGGAATGAAGAGCGCAATATCCGTGGACTTCACGCTGTCGGGAGCCGCACACCCTTGTTTATCGAGGAAATCCAGGTACCGGGCCAGGTCGCGGCTGTAGGCCTCACGGGTGTTGGCCGAGAGCCCTTTTTCCACGGCCAGATAGCTTATGAACAGATCGAGGTAGTCGTTCATACCTTCCACCTTAGATACAGCTCATCAACCTTATCCCTGGCCCAGGGAGTTCTCCTCAAAAACTTCAAACTGGACCCGATGCTCGGATCATGGGTAAAACACCTGACATCGATCTTTTTTCCCAATTCCAGCCAGCCGTAATGATTGACCAGTTCCGTCAACATCTGCTTCAAGGTGACACCGTGCAGAGGGTCGCTGCATTGCTTTTCCGTCATGATCCAGCACCTGCTTCCCGGGGTCACACCCACTCGTCGATGGTCCGTATCAGGCGTGATGTGATCTCTTCCAGCTTCTCCCCGGATACGATCTTCTGGCCGAAGATATCGCGAACGTAAAAGACGTCGGCCACCTGGTCAACCTTGGTGGATATCTTGGAAACGCCTATG
>JBEKFJ010000049.1:0-14532 GCA_050013355.1 Oryzomonas sp. | reverse complement strand
TCTGACCAACATGTTCAAACTGGGACGCAAGGTGCTGAACGAAAGCACGGTGATCATCTATCCCAAGATGCCTGACAAGATCAAGCAGTATGAAGATATGGAGATGCGTACCTTCCACCTCAACTACCTGGAAGCCAAAAAGGCGATCAACCTTATCCGGGGCATGATCCAGGTGCGCAAGATCCAGGTCAACGAAGACTCCAACTCGATCATTGTCCGCGATACCAAGGATGTGGTCGATGTTGTGGAAAAGATCCTCGACGCCAACGATGTCCCTGATCCCGAGGTTGTGCTTGATGTCGAGGTGCTGGAACTGAACGACACCAACGCGCAGAACGTCGGGCTCCTCCTGAGTAATTACAATGTGTCGATGGGTATCTTTGCGCCGGACGGCACGCCGCTTTCTTCGACGCTTACGCCTGCGTCAGCGGCATCGACCTCTACAACATCCACAACAGGTTCTTCGTCAAACAACACCATCAGCAGCCTGATCCGCGCCTTTCAAGTAAACGGCTACGGCGCCTTCGTGACGGCGCCCAGCGGCACCTACAATTTAGCTAAAACGCTGTCCAAGGGTGAGGTCCTGTCCAACCCCAAGGTCAGGGTCAAGAACAAGGAAAAGTCCAAGTTCACGGTCGGCACCAGGGTCCCGATCACCACCACCACCACCACGAATACAACCACAAGCGTCAATGTCCAGTATGTGGACGTGGGCGTCAAGGTGAATGCCGAACCCACCATCCAACTCAATAACGAGGTGACCATAAAGCTGTCGCTCGAGGTGAGTTCGATCTTGTCCACCGAGACGGTTGGTGGCGCGGGTAGCGCAACAAGTGTCGTCACCATCGGCACCCGGAACCTGGAGACCGTGCTCAGCCTGAAAGATGGTGAAACCAGCGTCATCGGCGGTTTGATCTCGCGTACGAATACCAGCGATAAGACCAAGATATTCCTGCTGGGCGATCTGCCGCTCATCGGGCCGCTCCTCTCCAACAACAACGACAGCAAGGCCAAGACGGAACTGGTGCTGGCGATCACCCCCCGGTTGGTACGGGGAATCACCGTGCCGCAGATCGACCTTTCCGCGTTCATGTCCGGCAAAGAAGACGAACCGTCCCTGGTCAGGCCGCTGGGGGCCTTTGAAGAGGAACCGGTGTTCGCGACTGATGCGAATGTGCCGTCATCCCAGGCCGAACAACCGCCGAAAGCCGCTGCCCAGGGACAGCCCCGTTCCTTGCGGCCCATTGCCCCTCCGACACCGGCGGTGCCTTTATCGGCCGCCGATAGAGAGCGCCAGGCAAAAGCCGCTGCCGACCAGGAGCGGATGGCAGCGGAAAGGGCTGAACAGGGACAGCAGGCGCCTTTACCGGGGGCAGTGCCATCTCCGGCGGCCGGTCCTGCTCCTGTAGGAGGCCCTGCTGCGGTAGGAGGCCCTGCTGCGGCAACCGGACCCAGGATGACAGCCGGCATGGGGTTGATTCAGATAGTCGCGCCTACCGGCATTAAGGTCGGCCAGCAGTTCAGCATTGATGCAAAGGTCAGCCAAGTACAGAACCTGGCCAACGCGCCCTATACCCTGTCGTATGATCCGAGCAGCGTTGAGTTTGTTTCGGCTGTCGAAGGGGCGTTTCTCAAACAGGATGGAAAGCAGACAATCTTCGCGGCTTCTGCCGACCCAAGGGGCGGATCTGTGATGGTTTCCATGGCCCGTGCCACTGGTAGTGGCGGGGTTTCCGGAGGCGGAACGCTTGCTACCTTTGTCTTTAAGGCAAAAAAGCAAGGGCTTGCCAATTTCTGGTTCAGCAATGTCAACTTTACCACTGCTGATGGTGTGCCGTTTGACATGGTGCCGTTCGTAAGACCGGTTGATATACAGTAGGCTTCCAGCCGTGATGCCGAGCCGACTACGTACATGCCGAGGGGTCAGCCTGATCGAGCTGGTCGTGACGATGATTATCCTGGGGATTTTGGCATCGCTTGTCATGCCGATGATGCAGATGACCGCCATCAGGTCCCGCGAGCTGGAATTGCATCACAATCTGCGCATCATCCGCACGGCCATAGACGATTTCAAAAAGAATTACGACCAGGCAGTTGCCGGCAAACAAATTCTGCCATCCATGAATAAGTCGGGATGTCCGGAAACGTTGCAGCAACTGGTGGACGGGTATGATTTCGGCGGTCTCTTCGCGTACAAGAAGAAATTCCTGCGCAGGATACCGCTCGATCCGATGAATCCGCCCCCACCGGGCGAAGAACCGAAGTGGGGCATGAGATCGTATGCCGACAAGCCCGATAGCACGTCGTGGGGCGGCGAAGATGTCTACGATGTGTACTCATTGAGCGAAGGAACGGCCATTGATGGGACGAAATACAAAGATTGGTGAGCGCACAATGCGGTATCATGACCTCCCGACCCTTGACCGCCTGCCGGCCAATTGCCGCGGCTTCACCCTGATCGAGCTGATGATCGTGGTTTCGATCATCGGCATCCTGGCGGCCATTGCCGTTCCCAACTACCAGTGGGGCATCATCAAGGCCAAAGAGGCAGTGCTATGCGATGATGTGTACAACTTCCAGTCCACCATAGACCAGTTCTACGCCGATCAGGGCAAGTATCCCGATGCGCTCACCGACTTGGTGGACAAGCAGTATCTGCGCGGGATACCCAAGGACCCTTTTGCCAATAAGGGTACCAAACCTGAGGATAGCTGGGAAACCTCCCCGCCGCCGGCAGGAACCACATCGGCCTCTTCCGGTTCAAGCCCAAGCAGTGTCTATGATACGTCTACCATAAAGCCAGGACAGGTACTGAACGCCAATCAGGGCAATGTGTATGACGTCCACAGCAAATCGCCTTTGATTGGAAGCAATGGCAAAGCGTATAATGATCCAGATTTCTGTAAATAAGGTTCCGGCATGATCCAACTGCATAACGTGTCCCTGGCGTACCAAAAGGATGCCACCGCCTTGAACGGCATCACTCTGAGGATCGAGAAGGGGGAGTTTGTCTTCCTGACCGGTCCTTCGGGCGCGGGAAAGACCACGTTGCTGCGTCTCCTTTACGGCGCACTCACCCCTACCCGCGGACAGGTACTGATCGACGGTCAGAACGTCTCGCGCATGGCCGCGTCCCAGATCCCGATCCTCCGCCGCGGTATCGGTGTCGTATTCCAGGACTTCAAGCTGCTTCCAAGCCGGACGGTCTTTGAAAACGTAGCCATTACCCTTGAGGTCCTTGGCTGGGGGAGGGCGGATATCGGCAAGAAGGTCATGCACGTGCTGAAGCAGATGGGCATGGAAGGCAAGATAAACCTGACCCCCCAGCGCCTCTCCGGGGGGGAACAGCAGCGGGTGGCCCTGGCGCGGGCGTTGGTGAACGAGCCCAAGATCCTTGTGGCGGACGAACCGACCGGGAATCTCGACGACGCCAACAAGAACCAGATCCTTACCATATTCAAGGAAGCCAATGTTCGGGGCACGACGGTTGTGGTGGCTACCCACGACCGGCGGCTGATCGATAATTGTCACAAACGGCTGGTAACCCTCAACAAGGGAGAGATCGTTGAACAGATGGAAAAAGAAGGCGTCACCGGCGAGTCAGCCTAACAAGCGCCCGAATCTTGCCGGTGAAGGTTTCGGAGGTCGGCTGGGGTATTTTTTCAGCAGGGCCTTGACCAATGTACGGCAGAATATCTTTGTCAATGTGGTCACGGTGGGCACGATCACCCTGGCGCTCCTGATCGTTTCCCTGTTTCTCCTGGTGTTCGTCAACCTGGAGAATGCAGCGGAGAACTGGAGCGAACGCGTGCAGGTCACGGTCTATTTTGATCATGAATTGGCTGCTCAGGAACAGGCGGCGCTGCGAGGCAGGATCAATGCCCTGCCCGGTGTCGCACACATCGGCTATGTGTCCCGGGATGAAGCTCTCAAACGTTTTACCGCCAGGCTTCGGGGACAGGAGACGCTGCTTGAGGGGGTCAGATCCGATATATTGCCGACCTCGTTCGAGATATCCCTCAAACGGGCGAACCGGGATACCAAGGGGGTCGAGGCGTTTGTCGCCTCGCTGAAGCGCATTCCAGGCATCACCGAGGTGCAGTACGGCGAAGAATGGGTGCGTCGCTTCAATACGTTCCTTAACTTCATGCGGCTGGTCGGGGCACTCTTGGGCGTCTTTCTGGTGATTGCGGTGGTGTTTATCGTGTCCAACACCATTAAGCTGACCATCTACTCCCGGCGTGATGAACTGGAGGTGATGGCTTTGGTGGGCGCCACACGATTTTTCATCAAGGCCCCTTTTCTGATCGAAGGGGTCATGCAGGGGGCAGCGGGGGCGATGATTGCCGTCGGCCTGCTGTGGGGATTGTTTGAAGGATTCCTCCACAACGCGGGAAGTTTTCTGACGTTCAATCCGGCGACCTCCGGGCTGGCCTTTCTGCCGCTCGAATATGTCGGCGGTATTGGCGTGGCCGGTATTCTGCTCGGCTTGATCGGCAGCCTCACCTCTCTCAAGCGTTTTATCACCATCTGAGCAATGATTCGACTGCTATGCATACTGCTTGTTCTCTCAGCGGCATCCGCAGGGTGGGGTGAGAGCCCCAAGGAGGAGTTGAAGGGGGTCAGGCGGGAGATCAAGGCTAAGAGACAGCTCATCACCAAAACCCGTAAGGTCGAAGCCGTCGTCTCCACTGAACTGCAGGAGATCGACCGTTCCCTGGAACAAAAAATAGCCGACCTGGGGAGTCTTGACCGCGATCTGCGGAATGTGGAATCAAATCTCGATCGCACCGGGCATGCCATCAAACAGGTTACCGAAGAAACCAACCTGAAGAAACGGGAGATCGAGCGCCGCCTGGTCTCGCTTTACAAGGCAGGCGAACTGGGCGCGCTCCGCATGTTTTTTTCTGCCGAGTCATTTCCCCAGATGGCGGAAAATATCCGCTATATGAGTTCCATTCTGGAGAATGACAAAAAAATATTTGCAGAGTACAATATAAAACTTGAGGAATTGCGCGGGCTGAAAATCTCCCTGGAACAGGACATGGCCAGGAAGGAGCGCATCAAGAAGGGTATTTCCCTCAAAAAGCACGAGATCGAAGAAGAAAAGGACAAGAAGTTTGCTTACCTGGTCAAGGTGCGGCAGGACCGCAAGGGGTATGAAACCTCGCTGAAGGAACTCCAGGCCAATGCATCCCGCTTGCAGTCAATGATTGAACGGCTTGAAGCGCTGAGCCGAAGAAAACTTTCATCACGGCATGGGAAGCCGGGGAACGGGCTCAAGCCCCTACCCGAACTGCCGCCGGTGCCGGATCGCGGCTTTGCTTCCCAGAAAGGGCGCATGGCGCTGCCCGTTCGGGGTGACATCGTTGAGACATACGGTAAACACAAGCATCCTGAATTCAATTCCTATACCTTCAGCAAAGGCATCTCCATCGCTGCCGGCGCCGGCACGGAGATCAAGGCGATCTACGACGGCAGCGTGATTTTCGCAGACTACTTCAAGGGGTACGGCAATATGGTCATTGTCGACCATGGCGGAGGTTATTTCAGTCTCTACGCTCACGCCTCGCGGATCACAAAGAAGGTGGGCGCCGAGGTGGCCAGGAACGAGACGCTCGCCACGGTCGGGGACGTGGATTCCGCCAAGGGCCCGATGCTGTACTTCGAAATCAGATACCAGGGCAAGCCGGTTGACCCGGCAGGCTGGGTGCGATAATTCTCAACGAGATGGGTAACGTTGTTCACTACAAACGGAGGCACAAGATGCTCACAAACGGCAGCAAAAAGAAGAAGGTGGTGTTCGGCTTCGTACTCGTCGTAACCGTTCTCGTGATTTTCATCGGCATCAGCACTCAGCGGCATTGTGCTGCAGAGGCCAAGGGAAGCGACTACGAGTCAATCGAACTCTTTACGGATGTCATGGCCATCATCAAAAAGAGTTATGTTGACGAGGTCGATACCAAAAAGCTTATCTATGGCGCGATCAACGGCATGCTCTCCTCCCTCGATCCCCACAGCTCCTTTATGCCCCCCGAAACCTACAAGGAGATGAAGATCGACACCAAGGGGGCGTTTGGCGGACTGGGGATCGAGATATCCATCAAGGACGGCATTCTGACCGTCATCTCCCCCATTGAGGACACACCTGCCTTCAAGGTCGGCATTAAGGCCGGCGACCAGATTCTCAAGATCGACGATAAATTCACCAAAGACCTGAATATCAACGAGGCGGTCAAGCGGATGCGCGGTCTCAAGGGGACCAAGGTCGTTTTGACCATCATGCGTGACGGTTTTGAAAAACCGCAGGAATTTACGCTGGTGCGCGACATCATCCAGGTCAAGAGCGTGCGTTCCCGCCTCATGGAAGAAGGTTACGGCTATGTGCGCGTTGCCCAGTTCCAGGAAAAGACCGATGAGGATCTCTCCAAGGCCCTGAAATCCCTCAAAGATGAGAATAAGGCCGATCTCAAAGGGCTGGTACTGGATCTGCGCAACGATCCCGGCGGGCTCCTTGACCAGGCGGTCCGGGTGGTTGAACACTTTGTGCCGGAAGGGCAGATGGTCGTGTATACCGAGGGGCGTGAAAAGGATTCCAAGATGCAGTTCCTGGCCAAAAAGGGCGGCAAGGAACCGAACTATCCGATTGTCGTGCTGATCAACGGCGGCAGCGCAAGCGCCTCCGAGATCGTGGCCGGGGCGCTGCAGGACCACAAGCGGGCAATCATCATGGGAACCCAGAGTTTCGGCAAGGGCTCCGTCCAGACCATTATCCCGCTCTCGGACGATTCCGGCCTGCGCCTTACGACGGCCCGTTACTACACCCCCAAGGGACGCTCCATCCAGGCCAAGGGCATAACCCCCGATATCACCGTCGAGCGTCTGGAATTGCCCAAGGAGAGCGCGGAGAAGAAGGAGTTCCTGCACATCCGGGAGAAGGACCTGGAGCACCACTTCGAAAACGAGGATAAGGAGGGTGAGCAGGGCGGCGCTAAAAAGGACGAAAAAAAGGAAAAGAGCGCGCCGCAGAAGCCTGAAGACGCTTTGAAGAACGACTACCAGGCCATGCGCGCCCTTGATCTGCTCAAAGGGTGGGACATCCTGAAGTCGATGGGGACGGACAAGTAGGTTACTCGCCCGGGGGTGAGCTGAATATCGGCATCCCCGGGCGGGCTAGCGCCTTGCCGAGCCACCGTGACCAGATCCGGAAACAAAAGACAAAGGCGACAGACGGGCGGCGGCCGTATCGCCGCCTTGGCCGTTCTGGCGATTGTCCTCTTAGCCGTTGGTTTCTATTGGATAATGCCTTCCCCTGTTCCTCTCTCCCAACCTCCCCGGCACACCGAACCCCCACCCCACCCTCAGAATACGGAAGCGCACCGCCCCGCGGCACCGACTGCGACGGTGCCCGAGATATCGGGAACGGGTGACAGGAAGTATCCCAACGAAACCGCTACCGGAGATGAAGGCAAAAAACCGGCAACCAAGAGCCCGGATGGCGTTCAAGGTCAGTTGGCGGTCATCATTGACGATATGGGGAGCAATCTGCAGCAGGCCCGTGCATTGGCAGACATAGGGCTTCCCGTGACCTTTTCCATCATTCCTGGGCTGCGCAGTGATCGGGATGTGGCGGGCTTTGCCGAACGTTCCGGCATCGAGACCATGATCCACATCCCCATGCAGTCCAAAGGGTGGCCCCAGCACAGGCTTGAAGCCAACGGGCTCCTGCTCTCAATGGATGAGGCCGCTATCCGCGAACATCTCGACGACTATGCGCGGCAGATCCCCACGGCGATAGGGGTTAATAACCATATGGGGTCCGAGTTTACCGAGCATGAGGACAAGATGAGGGTGGTGTTGGAGATGCTGAAAGGAAGGGGGCTGTTCTTCATTGACAGCGTGACGACGCCCCGGACGGTTGGGCAGCGCCTGGCCCGTGAAATGGGGGTGAAGACGGGGAGGCGTGACGTGTTCCTCGATAACGAGCAGAACAGCGCCTATATCCGCGGACAGCTTGCCCAGGCTGTGCGGATGGCAAAGAAAAACGGCTCTGCCATTGTCATTTGCCACCCGCATCCGGCAACGATAGCCACCCTCACCGAAACCTTGCCCACCCTGGCCGGCCAGGGTATAACCCTTGTTCCGGTATCGCATCTGGTTCGGTGACAACGCGACAAAATTAAACCTAAAAACGGCACTTCTGCCACAGAGACTCAGAGACACAGAGAAAATCACAGAGTTTTTCAAATATTCTCAAGTCCGGAATTGTGAACAGAAATTAGACCAAATATTGTCTAACTCTTTGAAATGTTTTTCTCAGTGTCTCTGTGGCTCTGTGGCAAATGTTTTACAAGGTTAAATATTTTCCATCAGGTGGCCCAGTTTTGCCTGTTTGGTCTTGAGATACTTGCGGTTTTTGTCGGTGGCAACGGCCTCGATGGCGACCCGTTCCACAATATCGATGCCATACCCCTGTAACCCGATGAGTTTTTTGGGGTTGTTGGTCAAGAGACGGATCTTTGTGATTCCCAGGGCCAGGAGAATCTGGGCCCCGATGCCATATTCACGCAGATCAGCCTTGAAGCCGAGCTCCAGGTTGGCCTCCACCGTGTCGCGGCCCCGGTCCTGCAGCTCATAGGCGCGGAGCTTGTTGATCAGGCCGATGCCGCGCCCCTCCTGACGCATGTAGAGGATCACCCCTTTTCCCTCCAGTGCAATCATCTCCATGGCTTGATGCAGTTGTTCCCCGCAGTCGCAGCGCTGGCTCCCGAGGACATCGCCGGTCAGGCACTCCGAATGAACCCGGACCAATACGGATTCGCCCTTCGCAAACTCCCCTTTGACCAGGGCGATGTGATCCAGCCTGTCCACATCGTTTTCAAAGGCAATGGCCCTCCACTCGCCGCCGAAAACCGACGGGAGGTGGGCCTCGGCAACAGTGCGCACGAGACGTTCGTGCCGCAGCCGGTAGGCGACTAGGTCGGCCACGGTGCAGATCTTTATGCCGTGCTGTTTAGCGAACTTTTTCAGTTCCGGCATGCGCGCCATGGTGCCGTCGTCGTTCATGATCTCGCAGATGACCCCGGCCGGCCGAAGCCCGGCCAAACGCGCCAGATCAACTGAACCCTCGGTTTGTCCCGACCGGACGAGAACCCCCCCCTTGCGGGCGCGCAGAGGGAAGATGTGGCCGGGGCTGACCAGGTCGTCCGGGGTCGCTTTATCGGCAACAGCGGTCAGGATGGTGTGGGCCCGGTCGGCGGCCGAGATGCCGGTGGTTACCCCGCGTTTCGCCTCGATGGAGATGGTGAAAGCGGTCTCGAACGGTGAGGTATTGTCCCGCACCATCGGCCGCAGGTTGAGTTCATCACATTTCTCGGCCGTCATGGTCAGGCAGATCAGGCCACGCCCGTATCTGGCCATGAAATTTATCGCCTCGGGGGTAGCCGCCTCTGCTGCCATGGTCAGGTCACCCTCGTTCTCCCGGTCCTCGTCATCGGCCAGGATGACCATCTTCCCCTGGCGGATATCCTCGATCGCTTCTTCTATGGTTGCTATCGACATGGGATCTTCGTTCCTTTCTGAGGCTCTTGCAAACTGACCCCCCTTCCCTTGACGGAGGACCCGGCTCTTTCTGCTTACGTAGTTTCCATCCGGAAACTCCGGATGAAAAACGAGCAGTTTCCGATTCGGAAAGGAGGGATTTTTTGTCCAGGCCAGGAAATCAAGGGATTGCGCGGAGGCGTACATCGGTACGCCGCACAAGCAAGCCCGAAGATTGACGCCGCATGGGCGAAAAAGAACCCTTTCCGGACGGAAACTACATAAATCCGTTTTCCACCAGCGTCTGCATGCTCAACCCGGTTCCGCCTCTCCAGGGCTGTGCCAGCCGCTCGATATATTTACCCAGGATGTCGGTCTCGATGTTGACCCTGCCCCCTGGTCCCAGGTTTGCCAGTGTGGTTTTGTCAAAGGAGTGCGGAATGATGGTAACGGTAAACCCTTCCCCGCTCACCTCATTGACGGTCAGGCTGATCCCGTCTATGGCCACCGATCCCTTTTGCACCAGGTAGCGCGAGAATCCGGCCGGGAGGGTGAAGGTCAGGATATGATAACCGTAAACATGCTCGGTCTTTGAGAGCATGCCGCAGCAATCCACATGACCGGTCACGAGGTGCCCCCCCAGGCGGTCTCCCAGGCGCAGGGCGCGCTCGATATTAACCCTGTCCCCTGTCCGCAGGGATGCAAAGGTGCTCTTGGAGATGGTCTCCGGCGAGACGTCAAAGGTCAGGACCGTGTCGCTGTGAGCTGTGACCGTCAGGCAGATGCCGTTGACCGCCACCGAGTCTCCCAAAGCGATCTCGTGAACCGGCAGGGCGGTTGAAATGCCGAGCACCGCTGCCGTATGGCTCCGCCTGAAGGAGGAGACGGTCCCCATATCCTCGATCAGGCCGGTGAACATGATGCTTCCCCGGGCCAGGCATGAATAACGATGTCTTGGCCGCTCCTGTCCACCGGGCCGAATTGCAGCCTGATCGCCTGGTCCATGCTGGTGATCCCGCGCAGGGTGAAGGGGGCAAACCCGTCGCTGCCGATGATCTTGGGCGCCAGGAAAAAGACGAACTCGTCGATGATGCCGTTTTGCAGCATATCCCCCGCCAGCCTGCTCCCCCCCTCGAGGAGAATGGACTGAATCCCGCGCTTGCCGAGTTTTTGCAGGAGATCGACCATAGAAACCCGGCCGTCGTATTCCTCGCAGACGATAATGGTGGCGCCTTGCTGGGTGTAGCGCAGGTGTACCCTGGGATTGCTTTCGGTCGTGGCGATAATGGTGTCCTGTGCCATGCGCTGGCTGAGCACGTTCACGCTCTCCGGCGTTCGCAAGCGGGTATCCACGATGATCCGCAGCGGATTGCGCCCCCTGACATGGCGTACCGTCAGTTGGGGGTTGTCGCAGATGATCGTATCGACGCCGACCATGATGGCGTCGTGCGCCGACCGCAGCCGGTGGGTATAGCGTCGCGAATCCGTGCAGCTGATCCACTGTGATTCGCCGGTGACAGTAGCGATGTTGCCGTCCATGGTCATGGCGCACTTGTAGGTCACATAGGGGAGACCGGTTGTGACGTGCTTTATGAAGGGACGGTTGATGGCCCGGCACTCCGGCTCCATGAGGCCGTGTTCCACGATGATGCCGGCCTTGCGCAGCATGGCGAAGCCCTTGCCTGCCACCTGCGGATTGGGGTCCACCATGCCGGCGACCACCCGCCGCACGCCTGCGGCAATCAAGGCTTCGGCGCAGGGGGGGGTGCGGCCGGTATGGCTGCAGGGTTCCAACGTCACAAAGACGTCGGCGCCTTTCGCCGCGGAGCCGGCCATGGCCAGCGCGTTTATCTCGGCGTGGGGCTGGCCGGCCTTTTGGTGCCACCCATAGCCTTCGATGTGGTCACCCTTGGCGACAACACATCCCACCGCAGGATTGGGCGACGTTTTGCCGACCCCCTTGCGGGCCAGGGAGAGAGCCCGCTTCATATGATGCTTGTCATGTTCACTCATTTTTTGAGCAGCTCCTGTAACTCCTGCATGAATTCACCAATGTCTCGGAACGAACGGTAAACGGAGGCGAAACGGACGTAGGCCACCTCATCCATGCCGTGCAACTCCTTCATGACCCATTCCCCGATGGTGGTCGTGGAGATCTCCCGCTCGGAAGACTCCTGCAGCTTACCTTCCAGCCTATCCACCAGGCGTTCGATCTCATCCATGGAGATGGGACGCTTTTCGCAGGCCTTTTTGATGCCGACGACGATCTTCATCCGGTCAAAAGGTTCGCGGCGGCCATCTTTTTTGCAAACCAGGGGAAGCATCTCTTCAGTGCGTTCGTGGGTGGTAAAGCGTTTTGCGCATGCCTCGCATTCGCGCCGCCGCCTTATGGCTGCCCCCCCCTTGTCGGGGCGGGAGTCAACGACCTTACTGTCGGGATTGCCGCAAAAAGGGCATTTCACGGTCCGGTACCTCCGCTGTTGCCGATAAAATGCACCGTGCTGATGCCGCTTTCGGTGATCATCTCCCGGGCAAGTTCATCAGCGTATCCCTCACCGTAGACGATGGCGCGTATGCCCGCGTTGATGATCATCTTGGTGCAGATAATACAGGGCATGGTCGTGCAGTAGAGAGTGGAGCCGTCGATATTGATGCCGTGACGCGCGGCCTGGATGATGGCATTTTGTTCGGCGTGCAGGCCGCGGCACAGTTCGTGGCGTTCGCCCGAAGGGACGCGAAGCCGTTCCCTGAAACAGCCGGTGACGTCACAATGGCTGATACCGGAAGGGACACCGTTGTAGCCTGTGGCAAGAATATTGCGGTCCTTGACAAGTATCGCCCCGACCTGTCGGCGCAGGCACGTGGAACGTGTTGCGACCAGGCGGGTGATGTCCATGAAGTACTGGTCCCATGATGGGCGGGGCATAGATGACGTCTCTTAACTCATTAAGGTCTAAGTAAGGTACTCCAATATGTGAGTGAGGTCAATATGTAAGCAGGCAGTGGAGCAAAGGGGCCGGGGTTCCGGGGAGCGGTTTGGCCGGGGCGCTCCATGTGGCTGAAACGTATGCATACAATTAAGTGTCACGTGCGGTTAGTTCGTACTCATAATTCCGGCTCTTTTGGCCGCTGCCGTCGTTGCGGCTCCTTGATGTAGACCCTGCTACACCTGCGTCGCCGCGCCTTGGCACCAGCCAAAATATCTCGGAATTACTTCCCACGACTAACCGCACGGGACACTTGCTCTGGGTGAAGGTCTTGCAATTTTATCATACGGATGCTATTATTTAGCAGTCAGGCACGGAGAGTGCCAGCACTCTCCGTGTGTGTCACAAAACAATGGGCAGGAGATTTGATATGGTTGCACGTCTTCCGGTTGTAGCCGACAGTCTGAGTCAGTATCTCGTGGAGATCAGGAAGTTTCCCCTTCTCTCGGAGGCGGAGGAACATGGGTTTGCGGTGAAGTTCTTCGAGGAAAAGGACCTGGAAGCGGCCCATTCCCTGATTACCGCCAATCTGCGTTTCGTGGTCAAGGTGGCCGCGGAATACCGCCATTATGGGATGAAGATGCTCGACCTGATCCAGGAGGGGAATATCGGCCTGATGATGGCGGTTCGCAAGTATAATCCCTATAAAGGGATTCGCCTGATCTCCTATGCGGTTTGGTGGATACGGGCATATATCCAGAATCATATCGTCTCCGCCTGGAGCCTACTCAAGATCGGCACCACCCAGGCGCAACGCAAGCTGTTTTTCAAGCTGCGGGAGGCACGGGACGCCACCCGCAGGTTGGGCAACGGCGAGGATGATGTTCACGCCACAGCCATGTCGCTCAATGTGACCGACCAGGAGGTCGAGGAGATGGAACAGCGCCTCCATGGCGAGGCCTCGCTGGATGCCGAGCTTCCGGGGGGGGATGGCTTCACGCTTCTGGAAAATCTGGCGGACGACAGAATGAACCAGGAAGAGGCATTGTCCGAGATGCAGGAGCGCCGGCAACTCCACCAGCAGGTGGCGCATGCCGTTGCCGGGTTGAACGAGAAAGAGCGCTTCATCGTGGAAAAACGGATCAGCGCCGACGAGCCCATGACCCTTCAGGAGATCGCGACCCACTTCTCCATATCCCGGGAGCGGGTGCGTCAGATCGAGGAGGCTGCGTTGAAAAAGATGAAATCCGCCCTTGCTCCCGTGCTGTGCGCTGCCTGATCGGCGCACGCCGGGGTTGTTGCATCATTCCGTCGTTATGGTGAGCCGGGATTTTTTTTGCAGTTTAAAAAAGCGCTTGACTTTGACGGCAAGTTTCTATAAATAAACAAATTCTGTTTTCGCGATAAAAGAAGCAAGTGCTGGCGTAGCTCAATTGGTAGAGCAGCTGACTTGTAATCAGCAGGTTGCGGGTTCGAGTCCCATCGCCAGCTCCAGCGAATGCATTGAATTTAAAAGGATTTAGCACCGTCTCCCTGGAGGGATTCCCGAGCGGCCAAAGGGAACAGACTGTAAATCTGTCGTCGTAGACTTCGGAGGTTCGAATCCTCCTCCCTCCACCATACAACCATCGGAAGCCGGCAGCGGGATGTGAGCCCAGGAGACGAAAGTCGCTCGAACTGGTCAGGATCGTGTTGGACAGCTTCCCAAATATCTTCATCTGGTAGCGCGGGAGTAGCTCAGTTGGCTAGAGCGTCAGCCTTCCAAGCTGAGGGTCGCGGGTTCGAGTCCCGTTTCCCGCTCCAGTATAAGCCCACATAGCTCAGGAGGTAGAGCACTTCCTTGGTAAGGAAGAGGTCTCCGGTTCGAGTCCGGATGTGGGCTCCATTTCATTCATGCAACACCTAACTACGTGTGCAGGTAGACAAAACAAAAGGCGATACTGAGGAGGGCCTGTTATCATGGCGAAGGCGAAATTCGAGCGTAACAAACCGCATGTAAACATCGGCACGATAGGTCACGTTGACCACGGCAAGACCACGTTGACGGCCGCGATCACGAAGGTTC